>CAYTIT010000093.1:0-6031 GCA_964437975.1 uncultured bacterium | reverse complement strand
AGATGATGGCAAAGGCAAACAACCGATTCTTGAATCACGGTCGGTATAGATGCCGAGCGCAACTCAAATAGCGATTTAAAGGTTTGTTTTTTTGATCTCTTTTTGGCTCTGTACCCTTGCCCTTGCTGTCCCATCTTTGATGATTCGGGCTGCGATTTTGCGCAGTCGGTGCTCGGGGCGCTTTGCTCTTACCCTTTCTTACCTTACAGGGGTGTGTCAAGATTTTTTTATCGCTTTCGAGCAAGTCGTGTTGGTGTTCGCGCTGCGGCTGGCCTTGCCCGTGTGGATGAGCCCTTATCTGTTTTGGGTTGCCTTGATTTTTTCGACACTGCTTCAGCTTCATGTCGCCTTCGACGCCTTTTTATTTCGCAAGGCATCGATCCGGATGGAACTTTCTTTTTTAAAACTCATCGATGATGCGCGGTTTTTTTGGGATTCGGCCAAAGAAAAAAAAATTTTTCGCTTTTTGCCTGCAGCTCTTTGCTTTTGTGCCCTTCCAGGCTTGACCTATTGGTTGTTTTGGCATCAGATGCTCAACGATTTTTTTACACTCAATGCCGGTATTTTAGGGCTCATGTTAGGGGGGATCGGCTTACTTGGGGCCCTTTTATTGCCGAACAAACTGGCTTATGCGACAAATCAAATTGCCTTTCAGCATCAAGTGGCCGCATGCCAAAAAGGGTGGCGACGTCCCTTTCGCGGTCAAGACCAGGGTGATCTCGACCAGTTGATCAGAAAAGAATTTCCTCCGAACTATGAAAAAGGGGGATTCCTTTCTTCCGAATACCCGTTGCTTAAATATACGCAGGGCTTTAAAGGAGACAAGCAGCTCGAGCTCGCTGTGGAAAAAGGCGAGCGGCCGCATATTGTTTTTCTCTTTTTAGAATCTTTCCGCGCACGCGATGTGGGGGTGTTAGGTGGTCAACACGGAGTGACTCCTTGTTTCGACGCCCTCGCAAAAAAGGGGTTTTTATTTTCTGATTTTTATGCGAACTCAGTGCGGACATCGCGCTCTGTCTTGTCTTCTCTTTTTGGCATTCCCTCAGATGTCGACGCTTCAGAGGTTGCTCAGCGTTCTGATACCCCCTTTATAGGGCTGCCTCAGTTGATGCACGAAGCGGGGTATGCAACAGGGTATTTGCATAATGGACCGATCCAGTTTGAAAACCAAGATGACTTTTTTAAAAGCCAACGTTATCAGACAATTATCGGCAAAGAGGATATTCTCGCGACATTTCCCGAAGCGCCGGCAAATAGTTGGGGGTTACCCGATGAGTACCTCATGCGCTATGCCGTCGACTTTTTAGAAGCTAACAAAGATCAGCCGCAGTTTTTAACCTTATTTACTATTTCCAATCACCACCCTTGGAACATTGCGACCGGCAAAGAGCCACCCCCACTGGATCAAACGCTATCTCAAGGCTACCGCAATTATTTGACGACGTTTCACTATACAGATGCGTGTTTAGGCTTTTTGATCGATGAGCTACGCCGACGGCAACTCATGGAAAACACCGTATTTTTCATCATGGGAGACCATGGCTATCCGATGGGCGAGCACGACAACTATGTCGAGCAGCGCTATCTTTACGAAGAAAATATCCGCATTCCACTCCTTATTTATGCTGAAGGGCGCATGAAGAACCCTTGTCGCATCGAAGCGCCGGCAAGTCAGGTCGATCTCGTTCCAACGGTGATGGATCTCTTCAACCTGCACGGGTTCAACCTTTCTATTGGACACTCACTTGTCCGGAAAGCACATGAGCGGCGGATTTTTTTTCACAACCCCTATGTTTTTCGCAACTTCGGATGTCGGCGGGGACGCTATAAATTTGTTTATACGCAACTCTCGCGCGAAGTTGAACTGTACGATTTAAAAGACGATCCCGACGAACAACACAATATTGCCGGCCGCGAACGCCAGCGCGTTCAAGAAGACCTCGCCGCCGTCAAAGAGTACTACCGCGCCTTTCGCCGGCTTTATCGGGAAAAAAGGCTTGCGCCTACCGAAGCTTTACATTTAGATGTCGATGAAACTAAGCGCTCTTTTGTCGAAGATTTTTGAGAGCGACCGAACGCGTTTCAAGAATCGGGTGGTTGCCTGTGCCCTCATCTCCGATATACCGCTGATTAAAAGACAATCAGGAAACTATTTTAATGTAGTCGACTTCCCTCAAGTTTTGTATACTTAGATCCTGCTAGACCGCGCGCGCTTTAAAAGGTGGGAAGGTTGCCAACATCAGTTGCTCGGCGGTTTTTTTATTGGCAATGCAGTCGGTCAACAAGCGGGGGAGATGAGGGCACAGGCAACCACCCGATTCTTGAAGCGCGATGGGTAGAGAAGCAAGGGTGGGTTGTGGCAAAAAAACGCGAACAATGGAAGTCCCGCTTGGGATTCATATGGGCAGCGGTTGGTTCTGCTGTTGGATTGGGAAGTATTTGGCTGTTTCCTTACCAAGTGGGTGAAAATGGGGGAGCAGCTTATGTCCTTTTATACCTCATATGCCTCCTCATCGTCGGCTTTCCCGTTTTGATCAGTGAAATTTTGATCGGCAGGTCAGCCCAGCGCAATCCTGCTGAATCTTTCGACCTCATCGGGCGTCATAGCGGGTGGAAACGGATGGGACTCGCAACGATCGGAACAGGGTTTTTAGTCAGCGCGTTTTACGCCGTGATTGCGGGGTGGACATGGGGCTATTTTGTCCAGGCGCTCCTCGGGAAACTCAGCGTGCTCGATACAGCGTCAGCTGCTGCGGACCATTTTCACTCTTTTAGCCGGTCTGCTTTGTGGTCGCTTGGCTCGCTTGGGGGCTTTTTGGTCTGCTCGCTCGCCATTTTATACTCTGGAGTGCGGCGCGGGATTGAGTATGCCAGCCAAATCATGATGCCGATTCTCTTAGTTCTCTTAGTTTTCCTCGCTTTTAAAGGACTTTTGATGCCTGGAGGGCTAGCGAGCATTCGGTTTATTTTCGCTCCTGATTTTTCCGCACTATCGACCAAAGCTGTCTTGTTGGCTTTAGGCCAAGCTTTTTTTGCATTAAGTCTTGGCCAGGGAACGATGGTCACGTATGGAAGTTATTTGTCGAAAAAGGCCAATCTTCCTGCGACATGCCTTCCCGTCACCTTATTTGGTGTTGTCATTTCTCTCCTTGCGGGAATTGCGATTTTTTCGATTGTTTTTTCCTTTGGCTTACCTCCCTCTGCTGGCCAGGGGTTAATGTTTGAGACATTGCCGATTATTTTCGCTCACATTCCAGGCGGAAGTCTGCTTGCCGTTCTTTTTTTTCTACTCCTTGTTTTAGCTGCGTTGACATCGCAAATTTCAGCGATGGAACCTTTAATCGCTTATTTTATCGATGTCAAAGGGTGGCACCGCCGCAAAGCTGTTGTGATAACTAGCGTAGCGGTTGGCCTTTTAGCTTCTATCGCAGCACTTTCTTTTGGGCCGCTTCGCCACCTCACGCTTTTTCACAAGACGATCTTTGAGCTCCTTTTGTGGGTGTGCTTGCATTTACTGATTCCTCTTGGTGGCCTTGCAGCTGTTATTCTCGTGGGGTGGCGCTCGGAAACTAAGCATTCGACAGCACACTTGCGAGCGGGTGCGGAAGGGCTCTTTAAAAACTATCCTTGGCTCGAGCGCTATTTTCGCATCAGCATCAAGGTCGTTGCTCCGCTAGCCATTGGGGTCGTGATGCTCGATGCCTTGGGGTTGACAACGTTTCTCCGTTGGGTAGGGCAGGCTGTGAAGTAGACAAGGAAAAAGTGAAGATGAAATTTTATGCAGGCAATCTCTTGATTTTTCTAGAAAAATAGTGCAACTCTTGAGAAGATTTTAGGAAGGTGTTTCTGCGTGAAATTTTAGGTGAGCAACGTCTAAACTAGAGACCGCAGAAGGCGACCATGTTTGAGGTTTTTGGTAGATTGTGAGAGAGGGATGAAAAAGCTATTTTGTGGGTTGGCCGGCTTGGCTCTAATGTGGACAGCGCTAGGCCATGCGAAAGACCAAGAGGAAAAAAATCAGTTAAATCTAGAAGAAATTCGCATTTTTGAGCTGTTGCCTTCGCTCGATGCGATTCCGGTCGTGCAACCCTATTTACCTGCGGGGTTTCAATTGGGAAAGCAACAAAGCGACCCGACTTTTACTCAAGGGTATTATTGGGGTTATGCAGCGGATTTAGCGGCCTATTTTGCCGACACTTCGATGTTAAAAGGGTGTGTTATTCACGCTAAGCTTTCTAGCGATGTATCTCAAGTTGGATTCGAGCGGTTTTCCGATGATCAATATCTTGTGCACCGGCTGGCGGCCAAAGGGCTCACTGAAATTAGAGTGAATCGGGGCAAGTGGGGGATTTTCCCCTTTCGAGAGCTAGAAGCCAAGACTCCTAAGGGGAAGCGCCATTATAAACTTTGGGTGGGGTTAAATACAGAAGATGGACAAACGCTCGAATTTATCTTGCTTTATCCGCGCTATTTACAAGAGCTCACGCAAAGTCAAAAACAGCTTTGGAAGAATTTTATTCAAAAGACAAAACTGCTCGATTTGCCCTACTTGCTCTTAGCGCAAAAAAGGGTGGGAGAAAGGCGGAGTCAAAAAGAAGCCAAAGGGCCCTTTCCCTTGCGCATGACTGTCGAAAAAAGGCGGGGCGATCACCTTGTTCTGGTCCGCATCGCGCACACATCTTCTCCTATTGAAGTGCTTTCATTAGAAGAGGTTCCTTTGCTAAGCGCCACGGCTCTTACTAAGGCTTATGTCAATGTCCGTTACCGCACGCAAAGTGCGCGTGGCGAGGTTGTCGAAGGTGTCACGCGCGGTGGGTACCGTGTCGTTGATGATTTTTCTTTCTCTGCACAAGAGGCTCTTGCGCCAACGTTTGAAGGTCATCGTTGGCTGCTGATTACGTCGTTGTCGGCTTTACCTACATGCATAGACTAAAAGTGCTCTACCGATAGTTAGATCACGGTTGGTAGATCTGTCACACTCCCGACCCTTGAGGGGCGATCAGTAGAGTGCTTACTAATAAAGAAAGCGATAAAGGGCAACAAAACCGCACTTATTGAGTAACGTAGGACTCGCATACTGAATAGCGTTTTTGTCTATTTGTGCAGCTCTAAATATAAAATCTTCATTATCACGCAGTTTATAGCTAGCAAATCTAATGAAATTTCTATTTAGCCTTATAGCTTTAAGCATAAAGTCTGGGTTGTTCTTTAATTCATCGCCAATATAGCGCATGAGATGGAAGTCTTTTGCGATGGCAAAAATCGCGACCTCTGGATCGTTTTTTAACTCAAGCAAATAACTAAAAA
Organism: uncultured bacterium; assembly: GCA_964437975.1. GTDB lineage: Bacteria > Chlamydiota > Chlamydiia > Chlamydiales > Simkaniaceae > JBCCHO01. The sequence goes on along the minus strand of CAYTIT010000093.1, from coordinate 724 downwards.
CATCTGGATTGTATTTTATAGCCATTTTAACGAGTTTTTTATCGCTTTGTAATATAGGGTCAAGAAATTGAAGAACAAGAGGGTTGATTTTGATAAGTTCAAGAGCGAGCGCTTTATCGCGTTTGAATTTATCATCAGCAAACTGAATAACAAATGGATCTTTCCTTGTAGCAAGTTTAACGATTGTTCTATTGCTTTTTAATTCAGGGCTAACAAACTGAAGTTGCCAGGGGTCGTATTTTACAACAATCGATGCGACCGCTTGATTGTTTTTGAATTGAGGGTAAAGATCAAATTTAAATTGACGGCTGTGGATCCGTCTCAGTAGATCGCTTGCATATGCGTCTGCACGACAGCGCTTATCGTGGGGGCCTCCTTGTTTGACTTCCCTGTTTCGCAGCTTGTGCGGATCTTCACTTGCGTTCAACTGCTTAAAACATTCTTTGGCGAGTAAATGCACATCACTGTTGTTCGATGGTGCTATATCATCATAGGTGGGATAGTCAGATGAAGTGATTTCAGAACAATCTCTAAGAGGAGCAACCATAATTTACCTCAAATTTGGATTAACCGAGCGCATTTGTCTTGCCTTTGCCTGGTTTCCTTCTTTTTTGCCGGCGGCATTGGCAAGAAACAATGTGGAGCGCCCCATCTTTTTTTGGCAACTGATTTTTAGAAGGAGGGCGGCGATTGACGACATCTTTAGATCTTAACAATCATAAGT
>CAYTIT010000092.1:0-6051 GCA_964437975.1 uncultured bacterium | reverse complement strand
TAGCGTGTCTGCCAATTCCACCACTTCCGCATAGAAAAGATAAGCGGCTTATTCAACACCTCAGTGAGATTCTAAGGGAAATAAGCCGCTATGTTAGAATAACAGGCTGACGAAGAGGATACTCGCTTATCTGATATCCAAGCAAGGATTTTTCATGAAATATTGCTTACTTGCATGCATTCACGTTTACCGCTGGACGCTCAGGCCGCTGATCGGCCAACGGTGCCGGTTTTACCCCGACTGCTCTAGCTATGGCTTGATGGCGATTAAAAAACACGGCGCCCTTAAAGGTCTTTTTTTAATTCTCAAACGGCTGTTGAAGTGCCACCCCTTTCACCCTGGGGGGGTCGACCCCGTTCCTTAGTCGTCGCGAGGAAAAAAAGCGTTGTCTGCTTCGGGAATGACAAGCGTTTTCCCCGGAACGACAACATCTGAGTGCAACCCGTTAAGCGCTTTTAACGTTGCCACAGGGACGCGGAAATGGCGCGAAATTTTCCAAAGCGTATCGTTGGGTTGAATGACGTAGGCCTTCATGCGAACAGGGTCCACGGAGACTGTTTCCCGCTTTTTTTGTTCTTCCTTTCCCCTTTTTCCCGCTAATCGCTCGAGCGCACGTGCCGCCCAACCGCGCACATGATCCGAGCGCAGACTCGTTGTCAGCTGAGTCAAAAAGGTTTCTACTTCAGGAGTAGGGACCTCAAGCGCATCGAGAAGACCCTCGATTTCTTCATCGGTAAAATAGCGAAAGATGGTCTCTGCATCAAAGGAAAAAAGAAAAAGCCCTGCTTCTCGATCTCCACGCTTAAACAAGCAGTGGAAAAAAGTGAAAAAAAGAGAACGCGCCTCATGCGGGGCCACCCTCAATTCTTGCTGCAATGCCTCGACCTCTTCCCATCTCACTCTAAGCAAAAAAGGCAAAAGATCGTCACACCTCAGTTCTTTTAAGTGGCGCTTAAGCGCCCGGTAAACCAACTGAAATTCAGTTGATAAATAAAAAGCTTGCTTTAACGACAAGGGAGCTTGATTTGCACGCGCTTGCAGCATTAAAAAAAGTCCTTTAGCTGTTAAAGGCCACCGCTCACAGCGCGCGAAATCGCGCACAGCGACCCGCTGATCTTTGCTTAACCCTGCAAAAAGCGTCACCACTTCCCACTGCTGTGTCTCCTTATTTTGCACAGCATACTGGCGTTTCTCAAGAGTCACACCTGGAAGCGCTTGTTCCACAGCAAAAAAGTGGCGTTTGGCCAAAGCAGCCAACGCAAGATCGCAAACGAGTTGTCCTTGCTCAACGGGATCTTCATTGGCAAGATGTTCAACAAGCTCTTCAAAAGAAGCTTCCAAATAAAGGGAAAGAATGTCGTTAAATGCAGGTGGGAGCGTTAAAAATTTTTTTTTTCGCATCACCTGTCCCTGCTTGACAATACCTCGCGTGAGGCCGCGGTCGCGTACCCCCAAGTAAAAAAGGGTTGCGATCAACGCGAGATTTAATGTTAAGCTCGCGATGAGCAGGTGCAATACTAGCCGAAAGCGCTTTGCCTCTAGCCGGGAAAAATCGAACCTATCTATCATGGCTTTAACCATAGCCGGCTCCTATCATCAATTGCAAGCGCCAAAAAAAAATTCCCTCGGGCAAGGGGAGGCGAACACCTAAGGCACAGAGCCCCTCTAGATAATCCTATACAGAGAATGTCCCCAATGTGTTATCCTCCTCTCTTCTTCTAACGCCCAGGTGACCTGCTATGTTCCTTCCCCTTTCTTGGTTAAACCAGTATCTAGACATAGATCTTTCGCCTCAGCAAATCGCTGATCACCTCACCCGTCTTGGACTTGAAGTCGAGGGAATTCAATCTTCTCCCCTCGGGTTTAGCGGCGTCATCGTCTGCGATGTCCGCAGTGTTCAACCTCATCCAGAAGCTGACAAGCTGCAGATTGCCGACATATTTGATGGCGCACACACGGTGCAAGTGGTTTGCAAAGACCCCCGCTGCCGCGCTGGCATGAAAACCGCGTTTGCCCCTGTCGGGGCGCAGTTAGCCGACGCGACAGGCAAAATGCGCAAAATGAAAAAAAGCAAGTTAAGAGGAGTTCAGTCGCATGGCATGTTGTGTAGCGAACAAGAGCTTGGGCTTTCCCATCAGGGTGATGGAATCATGTCGATTGACCCTTCTATCGCTGCTGGCACCCCACTAGAAACGCTCTACACTGAAACCGTCTTGGCGATTTCTCTCACTCCTAACTTAGGGCACTGCATGAGTGTCGTCGGAATTGCCCGCGAACTCGCCGCTCTTCTCGACCTTCCCCTCACCCTTCCATCGTTTCAACTCACTGAAAAAGGCGCCCCCATCGACGACGCTATCACCCTCGGGACCTTCGACCCAGATGTCCGCAGTTACCACTGTCGCGTCATTCGATCGTGCCAACATGTTCCCTCGCCAGAGTGGCTCCAAACTCGCCTGAAGGCAAGTGGCGTTCGAAGTGTGAATGCTCTTGTCGATGTCACAAACTATGTCATGCTCGATTGGGGCCAACCTTTGCATGCCTTCGACTTAGCTACTTTAAAAGAGCCCACTCTCTGCGTTCGACCTACTTCAACCGCAACCCCCCTCCCCTTACTTGACGGGAAAACTCACACACTTCCTAAAGGTCTATTGACCGTTTACGCTGGGACCGACCCTATTGCTGTCGCTGGGGTCATGGGGAGCGCCCACTCTGAAGTCAGTGGTTCAACGCGCGACGTCCTTCTCGAAGCCGCTCATTTCTCCCCAGAAGCCGTTAGGCGCGCGAGTAAAGCCCTTGGAATCCGCAGCGAAGCCTCGGCGCGGTTTGAACGCGGCATTGACCCCTTACGCGTCTCAGCAGCGCTCGACTATGCAGCCTCTTTAATCGCTGCCATTACCGGCGGCGAAGTCGCTCCGAACAGCGCAGCGATGACAACGACTTACACACCGCGCACCTTGCACTGTAGCGTGGCAAAGACCAACCGCCTTTTAGGAACAACTCTGAGCACGACCGAAATCGAAACCCTCTTAACGCGACTGCAGATGGCCCCCCAACCTCAGGACGACGACGCGTTCGCTATTTCCCCTCCCTCCTACCGCAATGACATTACCCTCGACGTCGATGTCATAGAAGAGATTGCCCGCCTCTTTGGCTACCACCATATTCCCGAAGGGCAAGCGACTGCCTTTTTATCGTCTCTTCCTCACTCTCCCCTCTTTGTAATAGAGAAAAAGGTACGCCACCATTTGATTGCAGAAGGGTTACAAGAGTGCATCACGTGCAACCTCATTAGCCCCACAGTGCAAGAGCTTTTTGCCGAAGCCTCTTTACCTTCAAGCCAAGCGATCGCTGTCCTAAAACCGAGCTCTCAAGATCAATCCATCTTACGCACATCCTTGCTTCCCTCACTCTTACATTCGGTCAAAGCCAATTTTAATGCCAAGTGCGACTCTCTTGCCTTTTTTGAGATTGGGCGCACCCACTTTAAAGAAAAGGGAGCCTACAAAGAGCGGTTTAAAGCCGCGATCTTGCTCACAGGGAAAACGCGCCCTCACCACTGGGAAGAAAAGCCACGCACTGTCGATTTTTTCGATCTCAAAGGGGTGGTTGAAAACCTCTTTGACGCCCTGAAAATCAAGAAATTAACTTTTACTCCTTCCAAGCTTGAGAGCTTTCATCCACAGAAGCAGGCCTATTTTTGCGCAAAAGGCGAAACGATCGGCTCGCTCGGCGAAGTCTCACCAGAAAAACTCCTCACACTCGATATCAAACAACCCCTTTTCTTCGCAGAAATCGACCTCATTGACCTTCTCGATGTGATTCCCCATGTCTCTCAAATGAGCCCGCTCCCTCTTTATCCCGCTTCAGAACGCGATTGGACACTGACCCTCCCACCTACCCTCTCTGTTAGCGCTGTGTTAGAGGCGATTCACAACGTCCCTTCCAAATTTTTCAAGCACGTCCTCGTTCTCGATCTCTACGAAGGAAAGCACTTGACCCTTAGATTGACCTACCGCAACGATCAAGCGACGATTGAGCACAAGCAAGTCGAAAAAGAACACACGCGCATTGTCGACGCCGTTTCAAGCCATCTTCTCCAGAAGTAGCCGGGCACGTTTTTTATCCTTGTCTTTGGTCTGATTGATTGCGTATAATCGAGCCAAGTCGTTTATTCGCTCCAAGCTGAGGTGCCCCATGAAGCGCTCGATCCCTTTTTTTCTTCTTCCTATCTCTCTTTTTTTCACTGGCTGTCATTGTTCGAAATGCCAATCTGACCCCGACGTGGTCTCTGAGCGTTACATCCATAAATATGGGTATGACGTTTCACCGAAAGAGTGGGAAGAAACAAGCTACCCCGGCAAGGTTGTCACGACTCTGCGCGATGGCACTGTTATCACGGCATCTTACGACGACCACCAACTGCATGGAGAAACGACCACAACCTTTCCCCATTCGCAAAAAATCGCCGAGCGTAGCCAGTACGATAAAGGGCTTCTTATCAAAAAAACCCACTATCACATCAACGGCACTCCAGAAAGAGAAGCAACCTATCTCTCCCCTTCGCATATTCGGACCAGGCAATGGTATAAAAATGGCACGCCTATGAGCTTGGAAGAGCACCTAGGCCAAGAGCTGCTCGAAGCCGAATACTACAATGCTCGTAACGAAATCGACTATAGTGTCAAGCAGGGTGAGGGTATACGCATTATCCGCGATGACCACGAAAGGATTTTACTGCGTGAAACCATTTCCCAGGGCGTCCCTATTTTAAGAGAAACATTCCACGCGCATGGCATCCCCCACACGATCGCTTCGCTCCTTAACGGCCACCTGCATGGCGAAAAGAAAGTCTACGCTCTTACCGGAGAAATGATTTCCTCTGAATACTATGACCAAAGCGCACTGCATGGAAAAGCGACCTACTACCAAAATGGCGCTCGCTACCTAGAAATTGATTACACCAACGGGTTAAAAAACGGCATCGAAAGGCATTTTGTCGACGGCACAACACTTGTCGAAGAAACCGAGTGGTACGAAGGGAAAAAGCACGGCCCGTCAACTGTTTACTTTGACGGTATGTCACAAACGCGCTGGTACTACAACAACCAAGTCGTTTCCAAAGAAAATTATCGCCAACTCTCTTTGCAAGAAGAGAATATCGCCATTATGCAAGCTCGCTCGCTCCATAACGATGATGCCTTTCCCTCCGCTGCTGTCATCCGGTAACGCGACGCTCTCGCTGCACCTTAAGTTTTGCCTTCGCCAAGGTCAGCTTGCTGCTGTGAAGCTAACGGAAGCTTCGCACCTCGACTACGAGGTTGAAGGGGCTTGCTCTGCTTCTTATGAGCTGATTGGGCAATGGCTTAAGTGTTACCTGTCGGGTACACATACCCCCTTCCCCTTCCCCTTGTACAACGCTTCACTCTCTTCGTTTAGCCGTCGTGTTCTGCTGGAAATGAGCGCCCTCCCTTTTGGCACCACGGCCTCATATCAAACCATCGCGCAGCGCAGCGGCCACCCGCGGGCTGCGCGCGCCGTTGGCACTGTTTGCAACCGCAACCCCTTCCCTTTGGTTGTTCCCTGCCACCGTATTATTCGATCCAACGGCACTCTTGGCGGTTTTGCCCTGGGCCAAAAAATCAAAGAAACCATGTTGGCGTTTGAGTGTGAAATTGTTAGCGCACATTCCCCGGCCCCCTTTCTAAAAGAGCGTCCCAAAAAAAAGCATTTATGCTACAGCTAAGGTTAGATGCCGATGGCACGGCGCTTGATCAGCTCCTGCTACTTTCGGCTGCGAGAAGAGGGGAAATTCATGAGCGAGCAAGACCAAAAGCTCTTAAAAAAAATCGCCAAGCTAGAATCTCTATGCGATCAACTCCAATCAGAAATGAATTACTTAGATCGTCTGCTCGTCGAAGTCGGGTTTGAAGAGGGACTTAAAACACTCAAAGCCGCCGCACTAGAACTGATCGAGAAAAAACAACGCCCAGGCGAGAACTAACCCGCACTTTGTAGCCCGCCCTTGCGATATTTTACCTTTTCCTCAAAAGG
>CAYTIT010000091.1:0-6073 GCA_964437975.1 uncultured bacterium | reverse complement strand
GAGCTCGAAGACAAACGTGAGAACATAAAAGTGCCCAAAAGAGCGGTTGTTTCGACTGTTTCCTCTACCCCCCAGCGAAGAGAGCGCAAAAGCAAGCGCACGGGCTAAAAACATCACAAAGGCGTTAACAACCCCCTGAATCAAGGTCATTGTCACCATATCCCCGCTAGCAATATGAGAAATCTCATGCCCTAAAACCGCTTCGAGCTCTTTTTCATCCATTTCTTTTAGCAGTCCACTCGACACGGCAACTAATGCCCGTTTTTTAGAGGGCCCTGTTGCAAACGCGTTGAGAGTGGAAGAAGAGAAGATCCCGACCGCCGGAATGCATGCAAGCCCTGAGTTGCGGGCCAGCCGTTCAACGGTAGCCACAAGTTTTAACTCCAAGCCGCGAGCATTCACAGGGTCAATCACCTTAACGCGCATGAGCCACTGCGCCATTTTTCGAGAAAGAGCTAAAGAAATCAAGGCTCCACCCATTCCCCAAATCAAACAGAACACGAGAAGCGCCTGGTAATCTAGCCCATAAGCGTTCAAGTAGGGTTTGATATTAAAGAGGGAACATATCGCCGAGATCGTCAAAATAACGATAAAATTTACAGCTAAAAACAGAAAAATTCGCTTAAACATATGCACCAACATATCTCTTACAACGGCCTGCAGTTATTGGGGGTGTCTATACCGACCATGAGTCCAAAAATCGGGAGTTTTGCCACAGCCAACGCGCGGCGCTTTGACATCTTCTCCCACCTACCAGATGAGGTTGTGTTTGTTTTCTAATCGAGACAGATTAAGGGCAAGTATCTTGTTCCACAGAAACCGCCCAGCTCCTGCATGGTTTGCGAGCTTTGCTTTGACTTCAGCACTCGGCTTTAGGCGGAACAAATACCCTTTGCGTAATATCTTCTTCATGACTAACACTATAGAAAAATTTAATTGGCCTATCAATCCATCGATTTATGGAAATGAGAAGCGGAAGACACTGTGTGTTTTTGCTCCATTCTCATTTGGTCTTTGTCACAAAATACCGCAAGGCCATTTTCTCCAAACCAAACTACCCCTCACGTATCTTTATCTTCGTCAAAGGGGGGGATAGAGGCGGTCTCTTCGTTGAGATCGACAATTTTATCGTTTTTATCCAGAAAATCGATCTCCCCTTCTAACGAGGGGCTTGGGGGTGGCATGCCCTCCTGTCCGAAGGGGAAGGCAAAGTCTGCAGGCTCTTGGTCTTGGACCAACGGTTCAACGCCACCCGGCTTGTCTTCTTCTATTGGACCGTCGACGAGATTTCCACCTTGTTGTTCTTCGACAATGCCTTCTTGCTTCAGGTAGTTTTTATAACGACTAATCTGGTCGGAAATTAAGCTTGTCGGAGGTGGAAGAAGTGTTCTTTTTACAGGTACACTAGCAGGGGGATCCTCTTCCGCAGGTTTCTCTTTGACTTTCTCAGCAACCTTGCTGTCACGTCGCTTGCGCGAACGTTTTTTCTTTCCGCCCTCTTCGTCTTCCAAAGAGTCTGCTGCTTTTGCTATTCTACTTTTCGTCCCAATTTTAATCGGCTTATCGACCACTGGCTTTTTCAACACAGGGCGCGCTTCTTTAACTTCGAGAACTTCATATTCAGCAAGCGGCAATAAAAAGGCCTTTGGCTTTTCCAATGAGCGAAAAAAGTAAGAGTGGCCGAAGGCAATCACTTCGATAGCATCTACTGCATACTCATCGCCTTTAGCCGCATGGCTACTTCGAATGATAAGCTTGTACCCCTCTTTAGGAGTAATCACTGTTTCCACAACAGGTTCGCGCGTAAAATCCACTGATAATCCATCCATGTTAGCGAAAGAGGTGCACCAAGCACCCTTTCATTAGCTATTTCACCCTTGCGGTTGGAGAGGCTAGAGTTGAGGGTAAAAAAACCGCTGAAGCTCAGCGAGATCTTTACAGCGTCAACAACAGGATCCAACAGCAATAGGCCTGAGGCAAAATTTTACCATTTTTTTGATTCTTTGAAAAGCCCCTTTGTTGATCGAAGATAAAAAGAGCTCAATTGCCAGCTTGATCCATGTAGCGAATCAAATCGAGCAAACGCGCAGAATAACCGACCTCATTATCATACCAAGAAATGAGTTTAAAAAACTGGTCGTTCAGTGCCATTCCAGCTTCTTTATCAAAAATAGATGAACGCTGATCACCAATAAAGTCGGATGAAACGACTGGCTCGTCTGTATAGCCTAAAATCCCCTTCAAGTTTGACTGTGAAGCAGCTTGGATCACTTTGCAGAGCGCATCGTAATCGGTCGATTTTTTTAGCTTGACTGTCAAGTCGACTGCTGAAACATCAGCGACTGGAACGCGAAAAGCCATGCCAGTCAACTTTCCTTTCACCTCTGGCACACACAGGGAAACCGCTTTGGCAGCTCCCGTAGAAGCGGGAATAATATTCATGCACCCACTCCTCCCATCGCGCCATTTTTTCTTAGAAGGGCCATCGTGCAATGGCTGGGTGGCTGTCATCGCATGCACCGTCGTCATCAATCCTTCTTCAATTCCAAAATGATCGCACAGCACCTTGACAAGAGGGGCCAAACAGTTAGTCGTGCACGATGCATTCGATACAATGGCATCTCGCTCCGGTGAATAAGAGGTGTGGTTCACCCCCATCACATAGGTGGGGACTTCTCCCTTTCCCGGGGCCGAAAGGACGACTTTTTTGGCTCCCGCTTGAAGGTGTTTGCCCGCCTGTGCGGGGTCTGTGAAAAGCCCTGTTGATTCGATGACATAGTCGACTTGCAGCTCTTTCCAGGGAAGCTTTGCCGGATCTTTCTCAGCAAAAACGCGCACCTTTTTTCCCTTCACCGACAAGTGATCGCCTTGCGCTTCAATTGCATGGTGAAATGGACCGTGGATGGAATCGTATTTGATAAGGTAGGCGAGATTAGGTGCTTCGACAAGGTCGTTGACAGCAACGATTTCAAGTCCAGCCGCATCAGCAGCAGCTAAGCGAAAAACGGAGCGTCCAATCCGACCAAATCCATTAATACCAATGCGAATACCCATAGCTCATCAACGCCTCTTCATACACCCACATTCTATCGCTTGCGCACGACCACAAGCACGCGCTGTTGTCTATCCAACCACTGAGACACCGCAAGCCTGCATCGAACGATCTTATGCCTTCTGTTGAAACGTTCTGTTCGCAAGCTACAGCGCTTTGTGACTCAAAGCCCTATCCTTGTGTGCGCGCACTTTCAAGTACATATACACAAGGCCCGTTTTCAGCTCAATCTTTTAAGGAGAAAAGCCGCCCCCACTCAGTGGTCAACAACGCGCAGGCGCATCGGCGGCGTTATTGATCTACTTATCCTTTTTGAAGGCTAAATATATTCAATCATACAAAGAGGCGCATTGTCTCCTTTGCGCTGTTCTTTCCGTATAATCCGCGTGTAGCCCCCTGGGCGTTCGAGATAACGCTGCGAGAGTTGGTCAAAGAGTTTTTCTATAATGCGTCGATCGGCATTATAAGAAGAAAGATCGCCTTTTTTCACCGCTCTAGCTTCTTTAGGGGTTAAGCGATTATGGCGAATCATCAACTTTGCAATCGCTCTGCGACGGCTTGCTAACGTATTCTTTTTGGCAAGAGTGATTAAACGATCAGCATGGCGCCGAAGCTCTTTTGCTTTGACGACTGTCGTTTCAATTCTACCATGTTGAACAAGAGCCTTTAACAGATTAGCGATCAAGCAACGGCGGTGAGATGTTGTTCGCCCTAGTTTAGTTTGCTGCTTCCGGTGCCTCATGCTCTATTCCTGCTTTTTCTTGGTTTAAATAATTTTCTACAATATCTCGGACATTATCTCTGTTGATTCCGTAGCGCGTCAAATCCATTCCTAAGCCTAACCCCATTTCTTCGAGTTTAGCTTTAATTTCATTGAGCGACTTCTTACCAAAGTTGCGGAATTTAAGGAGCTCATTCTCGGTCATAATTACGAGCTCAGCAATCGTTTTTATTTCCGCACTCGCAAGACAATTGGTTGCACGGACAGAAAGCTCAATCTCATGAACCATAACGGCAATTTTTTCTAACAGCTCTTCGCGGTCGGTATCGTAATCGGCTTCTCCGTGATCAAAAGACATCTCTTGAAGCTTTAACTCATCGAAGACTTTAAAATGCGCGACTCCAATTTGGGTGGCAAAGGTTAGGGCTTCTTGCGGTAAGATCCTTCCATCTGTTGTCACTTCGAGAATCAACCGGTCATAATCTGTGTCTTGACCGACACGCGTGTGTTCGACGTAGTAATTTACTAAAGTAATCGGAGAAAAAGCAGAGTCAATTGCGATTTCATCGACCACTTTATCGGGGATAAGGTGTCTTTCAGAAGGAACATAACCGCGGCCGATCGCGATTTTTAAGTCGACCCTTTTACGCAGCGGCTTTGTCACTGTAAAAATAGGATGATCTGGATTAACGAGCTCAAAGTCACACGGCCCTAAAATATCTTTGAGTTTGACGACATATTGCCCACCATGCTGATCGAGAAGGCTTTGCCCAATCTCGAGTTCCTTTGAAACAAGACGCGGGCTACGCGTATCCCGGTTTTCTTCTAAAGGAAGCTTGCGCAGAAGGGCCCCTTTAAGCGCGAGAATAATATGAGTCATATCCTCAATCACGCCCTCAATAGCCGTATACTCGTGTGGCACCCCTTCTATGCGTACAGAAATGATCGCTGGCCCTTCTAATCCATTGAATAAGATGCGGCGCAGCGCATTCCCCAGCGTATGGCCAAAGCCTCGTTCAAAAGGCTCGGCAATAAAACGCCCAAAGAGTTTTGTTTTGCTCGTGTCGTCAATTTTGATGCTTGACGGCAACTCAAACTTGCCATATTTGACGGTCATAGTTCCTCCAACCTACGTCACTCCAGTCTATCTATTGCAGTCAAACAAACGACCCTTTTCCCAAATAGAGTTGACGCAAATACGTTGAGTTCACAAGGACGCCGCGAGTTCAAGTCAACTCCCTAGCTTGCCTGCGAACTTTTTATCTATTCTAGCTCTCAAACGCACGCAGATTGTTCTGCTATGATGCGCTTCTTATTTTTTTGAGGCGTTCTACACAATCGCCTTCGAGGTCAAGTTAATTTTGGCCTAAAACTCCTCTTGTCTCCCCTTAAGTCTAGGGGTGTGAGTTACACGCTCAAAAAAGGAAACTTTATTCCCAATCGAAGGGTGAGAAAGCCTCTTCTACACGTTCTTTTTTAACCGCGGCGCCGCTTTCGAGGGCGACATCCTCCATGAGGAATAGGCGTAACGTCTCGAATCATCGTAATCGCCATTCCTGCACTTTGAACGCCTCTAACAGCTGATTCTCGCCCGGCTCCGGGCCCTTTCAGCCATACTTCGACCTCTTTCATCCCGTAGGTTTGCGCTGTTTTTGCTGCATCTTGCGCAGCAACGGTTGCTGCAAAGGCCGATGACTTTCTCGACCCAGAAAAGTTCACTTTACCAGCCGAAGCCCATGCAATGACATTTCCCGAAGGGTCTGCAATCGACACAATCGTATTATTAAACGTCGCCTTGACATGGACAATACCACTAGGAATCGTTCGCGCGATCTTTTTTTTCGCTTTAGCTGCCGTCTTTTTCATCGGCTTTTGGTCTTGCTTTGCCAATGCTAAACCTCTTTGTTAATATTATTTTGGCCCTGGAGCCTTCCTCTTGTTTGCAACCGTCCGCTTTTTTCCTTTGCGCGTGCGCGCATTACATCGAGTTCGTTGCCCGCGGACAGGTAGTCCTAATTTGTGTCTTCTTCCCCGGTAAGCATTGATGCTTGAAAGTCGCTTAATGCACCCCTGAACAAAACGCCGTAAATCCCCTTCAACTTTATATTCATCAGATTGCAGGGCAGCGTTGAGTTTAGAGATTTCATCTTCTGTCAACTCTTGAGCTTTTCTATTGGGATCCATGCCTAACTGATCTAACAGGCGCTGAGCCAGAACTCTGCCGAGGCCATAGATGTAAGTTAAGCTAATCAAAAGTCGTTTTTTGCCAGGGATGTCAACCCCAATGACGCGAGGCATAA
>CAYTIT010000090.1:0-6080 GCA_964437975.1 uncultured bacterium | reverse complement strand
CGCTTCTTTTTGCATCGTCATGGCGTCAATATGCTCTTTTAACGCACAAGCTTTCCTCCTTTTTTTAATCCAAGCGTGCAGGCTGTATTCTGAAAAAGCATGGTGCTTTTGGACGGCGTTGAATAGGGTTTTTCTTTCTTTCTTTTTTGTTAGCGAGCGCTTGTGTGCTTTTTGCCACTCCTTGCTTTCTCTACAAAGCTTCAGTCGCCTTAGGGCTTCCCCTAAGGACGCATTGTAGATTTGTCTTGCCGCGTCTCTAGTCTCCTTTCAAGAATCTTTTCATCGGAGCTCATCACTTTTAGGAGAAAGGTATAGATAAAACAATCAGGCATGTTGTTGGTTTCTCACCTACTGCTTGATGATTTCTATTTGTAGGCAACTTAAAATTTTTAAAAACTCATCCCCATGGCTAAAGCGAGAGGCTTTCTTTTTTGCTTTTTGGTAAGCGATTCCATGGCCCTTCTATGGGCAGCTCTGAAGACATTTAAGTGCACTCGCCTTGATCTTGAACACGAAGCGCACCGATGCGGTAAAAATAAATAGGTGAGCGGTAAAGATCGCCTACATAGACTGTCTTGATCGGTTTCCAACCGGGAATAGCAAATGTATGGGTCACGACAAGGGCCCCACTTGCCAACTCGCGCTCTAATTTTACTTTTAACTTTTCCATTCCCTTTGGAAACAGGTAGCAAACGACAAGGCTCGCGTCGCTTAAAGAAACTTGAAAAAAGTTACGCCTCATCACGCGCACATGGCGGTAGTGGTTCAAACAGGTAGAAAAAAGGTAAGGAAGAAGAGAGTTTTCATACCCAATGACCGTGCAATCAGGGTAGTGCCTTGACAGCGGGAAAAGCAAATGCCCCCACCCTGACCCCAAGTCGACGACAACTCCTTTACGCAAGGGAGGCAAGTGATTGAAAAGCGCTTGCCGCACTTTAGACGACGTCGGCATGGGCGAAATGCCATTTTTGAGCGTATAGCCAATGATGAGCCCTCCAAGCAAAGCCGATAGGGCAACTGTTAAGAAAAATTCAATCACTTTCTATCTCCACACGCGGCGGATGTTTAATCAACGCATTAAACGCCTCAATCGTCTCCACCTCTTCGACGCCAGACAGATGGCCACTTACAATCTGGGCATTGAGTTTTTCACACTCCCACGTCCAATGCCGTTTTAGTAACGCTTCTACCGTCTCGACGACCCCTTTTTCAACGCGCTTTGTATCGACCCTTTTTTTGACAATTTCCCCCAACACAAGCCCCCCTTCTGGCCCTTCGAGTTTTTTTATCAACCCTAGAAGGTCGACTTTTTCGTCCTCTTTCCAATGATCGATCAACAAAGTGAAAAGATTCCGACAAACCGGAGAGTAAAAGTGCTCAGGGCGAACAAAGCGCACAATCAAGCGAATCCCCTTTTTTTCTTCTAAGAAAAACCACCTTAAAACATCAATATCTAACGTCCAATGTGGGTCAATCTCCGCCCCTTTGCGCACGCTCACCCGCTGTGGCACGACAACCTTGTCTTTTTCTGGCGCTCGCTCGACTTTCAAAAGTTTTTCCGGCACCTCTAAAAGGCGAGAAAGCTGCCGCAAACTCTCATGTTCAAGAAGCGGTTGGCCCCACTGTCGAACAAGCGTTGTGATTCTTTGAACCAACTGCGCTTTTTGCGTCGGCGATTTCAAGTCGACCCCTTCTCCCCACTCGCGCGCTAAAAAAGCCATGTAATCTTCTCCTTTTTCAACAAGAGCGACAAAAGCCTGAATTCCCTCTTCTGCCAAAAAGGCATCAGGGTCAGTTTGCCCTGGGAGGAGAACCACTTTCACCTCAACAGCTCGACTTTGAAACAGGCTCCCTATTTTAATTGCCGCCTGTCGCCCTGCTTGATCGCTATCGAGCGCTAAGTAAACGCGCTCAACACCGAGCTTGCACAGATCATCGGCTTGCTGCGCTGTAAAGGCCGTTCCTTGCCCAGCAACAGTTAGCGTCAACCCCTCTTGAATCAACCGCAAAGCATCGATTTGCCCCTCGACAACAATCGCCTGTTTTTCTTGAATAATCCGTTTGCGACAAAAACTCAGCCCGTAAAGAAGGTCAGACTTTTTAAAAAGAGGTGTTTCTGGGGTATTGATATACTTTGGGCCAAAGGTCGACTCTTTAAATTTACGCGCCGAAAACCCAATAGGCGTTCCCGAATAATCCAAGATTGGAAAGGTAATCCGATCGGCAAAAAAAGGGCGCAACGTTTGGTTGGATGTACGTTGCATCAACCCTACTGAGCATAACATCTCAGCGCTCATCCCCTTTTTTTTAGCAAGCGTAGCCAACACGACATCACTTTTAGGCGCTAGGCCAATTTGAAACAGGCGAATAAATGCCAAGTCGATTCCCCTCCGATATAAATAGCGAAGCGCGCCATGCCCTTCATCGCTATGTTGAAGCCAAAAGTGAAAGTAATCGCACGCCAGCTGCATCACCTCTTTGAGCTTTTTTTTATCGGGCCCTCGGCTCGAGCGCCCCCCTTCGACTTGCTCTAACGCAACGCGAAAGCGCTCTGCTAAATGTTCGACCGCATCGACAAACCCCATCCCCTCGTGATCCATTAAAAAAGCGATCGCATCGCCATGAGCCCCGCACCCAAAACAGTGGTAGTGAGACGCGCCGCGCTGAATGAAAAACGAAGGGCTTTTCTCGTCGTGAAAAGGGCAAAGCCCCTTGTAAGCGCCACCTGCTGGCTTTAACTCTACGTAGGAGCCGAGCAGTTCAATGAGATCGACTTGCCGCCGCAACGTCTCTAGACTTTCGGGAGAATAACCCATTGCATTTCCTATTTTCCGTTTCATTATGGAGCAACCGATAAAAATCCTCTAGGTCCTCCTCACGAAAAATCTTGTTTTTCAGAAATCGAGATTGGCACGAAATCCTTTTTTTTTTGCCTCCCATAAGGTAAACTAGCGCCAGTTTGTCTACACATTGCGTCTGCAACAGCGAGCAAATTTTGATGGATACTCACTCTCCCTCTTTTTCGACTTTTCGCAAAAAAACCTACTGCAAGCTCACTCAACCCCCCTTGGCGCGTTCGACTCCAGCAGAAAAGCGCCTCCCTCCCGCGCACGAAGACAACGCGAAAAAGAAAATTATTCCCTCATCGGCAACAAAGGGCTTGCGCGAAGAATTTAAAAAAATTTTTCTCCCGCTTCTAAGCGACATCTTTGAACTCCGCCAAGCAATCGAGACCCACAAAGCTGCCAGTGAGCCCTCTTTGCCTTTAGGAAAAGTGCAAAAATCGCCTCAAGAGATCTTAGATCGGCTCAAGCAGCTACAAAAAGAGATTGAAGAATCCCAACGCTGGTGCGAAGGCGTCGTCGGACAACTTGCCAAGGGCATTAAAGAAGCAAAAGAGGTTGTATTGCTTCTGAAACAACCACAAGACCCCCCGTCTCAAAAAAAGTAATCGCCATGCAAAAAAAACCCTCTCCTATGATGGCGCAGTGGTACCACTGCAAAAAACAGGCAAAAAACGCCCTCCTCCTCTTTCGGCTTGGCGACTTTTATGAAGCCTTTTACGACGACGCCTCTCTTCTCGCCGACGAACTCGATTTAACGCTGACCCAAAGGCAAGGCGTTCCGATGAGCGGCGTTCCCGCTCACACTGTCGACAACTACATCGAAAAACTCGTCGCCAAGGGATTTATCGTCGCACTCGCCGAACAAACAGAAGATCCTAAGTTGACAACGGGGCTAGTTAAACGAGAAGTTGTGCGCATTGTCTCTCCGGGAACATTGACAACGCCTTCATTTTTATCTGAGAAAGTCAACAACTTCTTCGGCTGCCTTATCCACATCAACGCCACCTTTGCCCTAGCGCTGCTCGACCTATCAACAGGTGAGTTTATCGCGCTGGAAACCGAAGGGAAAAAACAACTGCAAGACCAACTTTTTGCCAACCGCCCATCAGAACTTCTCCTATCGGAAAAAACGGCCCTTATCTTCAAAGAAGCTCTCGACGAGGGCCAGCGAGAATTCACACTTAAACTCACGCTCAAAGAAGCTCCCTTCTTTGCCCACAAGCGGTGCTACGACAACGTCACATCTCACTTTCAACCTGCGGTGTTACAACGTCTTGACCTCCAAAAAAGTCCCGCTGTCATCACCGCTGCTGGCGCTTTACTCAGTTACCTGCGCGATGACATGACCCTCTCGCTAGATGAAATCACCGACATCCGGTGCGACAATCTCACCTCTTACATGGCAATCGACCAAATGACCCAACGCAACTTGGAGCTCACCGACCCCTTGCGGCCCCAAAACCCCCACACAACGCTTCTTCACTTGCTCGACCAAACAGAAACGCCGATGGGAGGGCGCCTATTTAGGACATGGCTCACTCGCCCCCTCCTCTCTGTTGCGCGCATTCAAGAGCGCCAAGACGCCACGGCCGAACTTCTCGCATCGCCGTCTCTTCTCGAGGCCCTCAAAAAAACCCTGCGAGGCATCAAAGACTTAGAGCGTTTAGTGATGCGCATCGCTCGTCCCTACGGCTCACCGCGCGACCTCACCCACCTCGCTACCTCGCTCACCGCCCTCCCCACGCTTGCTCACCTCCTCACCCCCTGTTCTTCGCCCCTTCTCGCCGACCTCTGCAGTCACCTTCCTAACCTCTCGTCGCTCACAGAAAAAATCACCGCGACTCTCGTCGCCACCCCACCTGTCAAAATTGGCGATGGCCCCCTTATTTGCGACGGCATCGACTCGACACTCGACGAGCTACGCCACCTAAAAGCAGACAGCCAATCATGGATCGCACGCTATCAACAGCAGCTCAAAGAATCAACAGGGATCAAGACTCTGAAAATTATTTACAGCAAAGCGTTTGGCTACTGCATTGAAGTGAGTCGCGCGCAAGCCGCCCGCCTTGTGGGCCCATTTGAGCGACGTCAAACGCTTGTTAACAGCGAGCGTTTTATCTCTGAAGAGCTCAAAAGTTATGAAGAAAAAATCCTCTCTTCTGAAGAGCGCATAGCCCAAATTGAGCTCACTCTTTACCGCGCTCTTCGCGCCGCAATTGCATCAGAAATGCACCAAGTGAAACACGCCGCCCGCTTAGTCGCCTCTCTTGATTGTCTCACCTCTCTTGCTTGCGTAGCTAAAAAGCGGGGCTATACCCGTCCTCTCGTCGATGACAGCGCTCTTTTAGAGCTCAAAGGGGGACGCCATCCTGTGATTGAAGCCTACCTCCCTGACCACCACTTTATTCCCAACGATGCCACACTCACCCCTCCCACATCGACACTCCTTTTAATTACGGGACCGAACATGGGGGGGAAATCAACCTACATCCGCCAAGTTGCGCTCATTGCCATTATGGCGCAAATCGGCTCATTTGTCCCGGCTGAGGCAGCCCATATCGGCGTTCTCGACAAAGTCTTTAGCCGCATTGGTGCAAGCGACGACTTAGCGCGCGGCCAATCCACTTTTATGGTTGAAATGACCGAAACGGCCCATATTTTAAATCACGCCACCCCTCACTCGCTTGTTCTTCTCGATGAAGTGGGGCGCGGGACAAGCACCTCTGATGGAATTGCCCTTGCTTTTGCTGTTGCCGACCACCTCATTCAGCTCGAAGGGAAAGGCGTAAAAACCCTCTTTGCCACCCACTACTTAGAGCTCACTGCTCTCAAAGACCAATTTCCGCAGGTGAAAAACCTCAATGTTGCCATCAGCGAATCGAGCGATCTGATCACCTTCCTCCATAAAATCGTTCCGGGAAGCGCCGACAAAAGTTATGGCATCCACGTCGCACAACTCGCGCAGTTTCCCGATGCCGTGATCCAAAAAGCCAAAAAAAAGCTCAAAGAGATCGAAGCGCCGAGTCAAAAAGCAAGGCCTCCTTTTTCAAAGCAACTCAATTTCCTGCAAGCGCCACCGCCTGAAGAAGCGCTAGATTCACATCAACGCCTCATTTTAAATGAGCTCAAATCTTTTGATCTTAATGGGACAACCCCGATAGAGGCGTTGCAAAAGCTCGCTTCGTGGCAAAAAAAGCTTCAATCGAAGAAAGAGTGATCCTAACCACCTAAAGG
>CAYTIT010000089.1:0-6277 GCA_964437975.1 uncultured bacterium | reverse complement strand
ACCTAGAATCCATTAAAATATTTAATATAAAAGGAATAAGTCACTGCCAAAAATTAAAGAAACTATACTTAAATTCCATAAAAATGAATAACATAGACGGAATCAATGAGTGCAAAAGATTAAATAAATTATATTTACACTCAACAGAAATAGCTAATCTAGATAAGCTAAATGAATGCAGAAATCTAAAGGAGCTACATTTAACATCCGTATCGATGAAAAACCTAAATATAATAAAGAAATGCAAAAAAATAAAGAAAATGACATATTTTTCCTGTGAAGGAGTTTTAAAGGGCCCCGGTGTTCATGAATATTCTTCCAAAGAAGAAATCCAATTATTAATCAAAAAACATAGCAACCCAACAACAACCCATTGATTTCGACCGATTCTTGAGTTGCGCTCGGCATAACACTTGCCTGGACAAACTCGATGTTAACTGCCGAGAGGAATACTTAAAAGAGGCGCTTCTCTTTCTTGTCTTTTAGCCTGTAAATTGTAAATTTGCTGTAACAAGACAAAGGTCCGTTTTGCCTCTACATCTCTATCGTCTATGTAGAACCAATATCCACGGTAAGGAACGGCAAGATAGGCCATTTTCGGATGAGAAGAACTCGAATGGACGGTGATGATGTCGCCGATCACTTCGCGCCAATTAAAAAGGGTGCCATCAGCTGACCTTGTCGAGCCGACAACCCCGGCATCAATGTCTTTTTGAGGAACTTCAACCCCCAAACTCAAATAGTACATGCAACTGAGCAGTGACCGCGTCATGATCCCAATCTCAGCCTTTTCGTTAAACGCCTGACGCATGCTGAGCAAATAGTTCCCATTGACAGTTTTCAGCCCTTTTAAAATTTTTCCGATCCGCTCTGCCGTTTCCCCCGTCGATGGAAAAGTGATCTGCATCGTGTTAGACATCGCATCCTCTGGTTTCTCGCTTTGAGCGACCGGTTTTGTTTTTCCCGGTGGCGTATACCGAATCCCGATTTGTAACTTGCCCGCTTTTTGAAAGACCCGGAGTAAGTGGGCCACTTCGGCAAATTGCTTGTAGTTCGGCGGCTCTTTGGGAATAGGGCCCGAAGCGCTATACGCATTGGGAAGCTCAGCCATGTTTTGAACAAGGAGGCGAAAAACGCGGTCAATATCCCAACCGGTAAAGACGAGTCCTTGAATTAACTGCAAATCGAGGGGATACATCAACTGAATTGCAAAGTCTTTCCCCTCAAGTGGCGAGTACTGAATCGTCGGCTGATTTTGCCAAGTCACCCCAGCTTCAAACTTTGCCGGGTTTTCCTTGCTGAATCCAGGAGCGGGAAGAGCGGCAACAAGGGCGTTGTTGAGCGTGAACTGCGTTGTAATATTGTTAAGTTCGAGAAAATAGGGTGTGTCTGAGTAGCGCAACCGCACGAGGTTTAAAAGGAGCTCTTGGTTGGTCGTGTTTTGTGCTGCCATATTGTAGGCTGTGCGACCCCCACTACCATACATGGAAACGTGGCTTGGCACTTGACATCCCACCAAAGTGAACCCAATTGCTATCGTTAAAGAAAGTCGCCCCACCATACCCTTGTCTGTCGCTCTTCTTTTTTTGCATTATACTGATCGCGATAGGAAAATCAATTTGACATCCAAAAATCTCTTTTCTACCTGCACGCCCCGATGACTTTTTACTCTATCGATCATGGCTCAAGAATCAGCATCACTTTGTTTGCAAAGAGAGCAAACAAAAAAAAAATAGCAAAATTTTGTCGCGCAATTTTCTTTTTTTTTGTAGCATCTTTTTTTTTGGAGATAAAAAATGACCTGCAACGCCCTATCTACGTCTTCTTTCTTTTCTTACACGGCACCTTCTATGCCCGTCTCGTCAACAGAGCGGCTCTACTTACTAAGTAGAGTCATGCTATTTACCTCTTTTTTTCCTCCTGGTATCGCTAACGTTAACTTCATTGTGCACGACATCCTGAGGTTGACGACAGCTCACGTTGACACGATCTTAGAAAAGCACTCTAACAAAGATGTAGCAAGTGTCATTCGCAGTTTTTTAGATTACGACCCCATCGTCTTCCGTAACACCCTTGTCATAGAAGATCACGCTATTTTTAATACAAATCGCGTGACCGATCGCCACATCAAGCACTTGCCGACAAACTTAAAGATGATAGGGTTTTTAAACTGTGACGTGACAGGCATAACAGATGTACGCCAACTGTGTATGCAGATAAAAAATAACTCTTGCTGGTACCTTACTTTCACAGACTGTTATCTCGATCTCAACCATCTCGATTGGACAAAAATCGATAAATGGGGATTAACTCTCAGCCTGGATAATTGCCGCGATATAAGTAAAATGAACTGGAAGAATTTAAAAAAGTGTAAGAATATCGTCGGGCTTGTTTTTGACGGCTCTTATTTAGGCCAGACCGTACCATGGAACGATCTTCCTGACAGCTTGACTTATATTAGCTTACAAGGTTGCTCATTAGGCGACGTGAGTTGGAAAGACTTCGAACGGCTCAAGCAGCTGCGAAAACTCATTCTAACCGATAGCAAAGAGCCATCCAAAGTCGATTGGCGTCACCTGCCAAAAAGCCTCAAAATGGTCGATCTCAGTGGGTGCTCTCTCGATAAGGTTGTTGTCCATGCTGGTATTCCACTGGCTTTGGAAGAGCTTCACCTTGCTCATTGCGACCTGAGCAAAGGGAAGTGGCATGCACTTTTAAATGATCAATTAAAAATACTCATTTTAAGTCGCTGTACAAACCTAGATCAGCTCAATTGGAAAGCTGTGCAGCCGCTCAACGTCACGATTCTCAATATTGTAGAATGCAACCCAATGGTTGTTGACTGGCGCAAATTCCAACACCTCGATTGTTTGGTGATGAGCTCAACCCATTTTCATCTTATTCCCAAGTTGCCCCACCTTCCTTCTTCATTAACTCAGATCCGCGACGAAACGGGTAAGCTACGTTATCTAAGAACGTCCAATAAAAAGAAACTTCATCTTGCTCAACCTCGCTTCAATTAACGCGCTTCACCAAAAAGAACATCCTAGCGCCTACCTAAAAATAAGGTCTTGAATCGATTGGCTACGCGCCTTCCTAATCCATCTCAGATTTTTTTTTCAAGTCGCTCGTCAGCCACTCATCAATGAGGTTAGCGACGAGCCCTGTCCACCCTGTTTGGTGTGAAGCGCCTAGCCCACGCCCGTTGTCGCCATGATAATGTTCAAAGAAAAGGAGATAGTCGCGGAAAAGGGGGTTGTTTTGCATCCGCTCGCACGTTCCGTAAATTGGGCGCTTCCCTTCGGGTGTCAACCGAAAAAGGTCGATCAACCCCCGCGCAAAATAACCGGCAATGTCACCGGCAGTGACGGGGGCTTCGCCCGATACAGAGATCTGAAACTCATCACCTAAGACGCCATCTAAAGTGCGCAAAGCGTCGATTAACAGAAAGGTCGTTGGAAACCAGATCGGACCGCGCCAGTTCGAGTTTCCTCCCATTAAGTAAGAGTCCGACTCTCCCGGTTGATACGCAATCGAGTGATCAAGAAAAAAGTAGGGGTTTTTGAGGTAGACTTTCGATAAACTACGCAAACCATAAGGAGAGCGGAATTCATTCGGGTCCCAAATACGGGTTAAGATCCGCTTTGCTTTGGGCAACTCCATGAGCGTCAAAAGATAGCTTTCTCCGACAGGGGTAACACAATGAGAGCACATGTCCCAACGGTTTTTCATAAACCAGGAAAAGCTCGTTGCAAACTCTTTAAAGGTCGCAAGATCTTTAGCTGAGATCTCTTCAATGGCATATAAAGGAATAATGCCGACTAATGAGCGCACCTTAATTTGCTTTTGCGTCCCGTCTGGATAGTTAATGACGTCGTAAAAAAAACCATCTTCGTCATCCCAATTTTGAATTTTGCGGTTCTCAGCATTGACAAGAGCGTGAGAGATATAGACAAAGTGTTGGAAAAATTTGATGGCGAGTCCTTCATAAACGGCATCGTCATAAGCAAGTTCAAGCGCCATACGCATTAAGTTAAGGCAAAAAAGCCCCATCCAACCCGTCCCATCCGACTGTTCGAGTTTTCCGCCACTTGGGATTTCGCGACTTCGGTCAATGACTGTGATGTTGTCGAGCCCTAAAAACCCCCCTTCAAAAACATTGTTTCCCTTAGCATCGACTTTGTTGACCCACCAAACAAAGTTAAGGATCAGTTTGTGAAAACACTTTTTCAAAAAGACGGTATCACGCTGACCTGTTTTTTTTTCTTCGAGTTTAAAAAGGCGCAGCGCCGCCCACCCTTGGACTGGGGGATTGAGAGCGGAAAATTCCCACTCATAAGCGGGAATTTGCCCATTGGGGTGTTGAAACTGGTCAAACAGAAGATACCACAGCTGATCTTTAGCAAAACGGAAATCGACTAAGGCAAGTGAGACGCAGTGAAACGCAAGATCCCATGCTGCGAACCAAGGGTACTCCCACTTATCGGGCATCGATAAAATCCGCTTAGAAATAAGGTGTTTCCAATGGGCATTTTTTCGCCTCAGCGGAGAAGACGGAAGCGGATCATTTGGACGGTCCCCTTTCAGCCAGACATTGACATCGTAAAGGTAGATTTGCTTATTCCATAACATCCCCGCCAACGCGCACCGTTGGATCTTTTTTTCTTCAACACTCGCCTGCTTGGGGTGGAGCGCTTCATAGAAGGCGTCGGCTTCTTGTTGACGCTGAGCTATCACCGCTTCGACATCAGCGAGAGGATCTTGGCGTCGATCTTGTGTTAAACGGAACAGAAACGAGACCTTTTGCCCCGCATCGACAGCACATGCAGGTAAATAAAAGGCGGCTTTTGTTCCACAGTGGTTGGGGTTAACTGCGCTTTTTTGTTTCAAAATGACATAGCGATGAAAAGCATCGCGCACATAAGGCGAGCGGTTTTTTTCGCCAAAGACCTTTTCCCGGTTGGTTTCATTGTCAGTAAAAAGAGGTGTTGCTCTCAGGTCGGCGTAAAAGTAGCGCTTACCTAGTTTGTAGTCGAAATTAAGGCGTTGCAGCGGTTCTCCATGGGTATCGTCGGCAATCAGGCAGTGGTGGTTGGTATTTTTTTCTAACTCTATCGAGGGAACCTGCCACGGCTCTTCATGCCAACTCCAAATATTGCGAAAAAATAGCTGCGCTAAATAGTGAAGCGTTTCTCGTTGCCGACTTTGGTTGTGACAGGTGATGCGCAAACAGATATCTTCAGGACATGCCTTTGCATATTCGATGTGAATGTCAAAGTAACGCCCTTCATCGAAAATCCCAGTATCAATCAACTCATATTCCAGCTCTTTAAGTCCACGTTGTTGCCCTTCGAAAAAAAGGTGTTCGTACGGATAAGCGACGCAAGGATAACGATAAAGGTAGTGCATATAGGCATGAGAAGGAAGATTGTCGAGGTGGTAGTAGTACTCTTTGACATCTTCACCGTGATTTGCTTCAAGCGTTCCGACCCCATACAGTCGTTCTTTTAAAATCGCATCGCATCCATTCCAAAAAGCATGGTTGAGGACAAGGACCTGATAGCGGTCGCAAAGACCGGCGATACCATCTTCCCCCCACCGATAGCACCGAAAAGGGGCACTCGCATAGGGGAAAGATTGCCATGGATTGCCATCGGCACTGTAATCTTCGCGCACAGTTCCCCACGCACGTTCACTCACATAGGGGCCCCATTTATGCCAGGGCGGGATGTTGCCTGTTTGTTCAGCTAATCTTTTTTGTTCACTCATCACGTGATTCGGTGGTTACCTCACTGTTTTCAAACATCAGTCGTATAACTTTCTCGAATGGCAAAAAGCGCAAGGGCTAGCGCCGCTAAAAAACAGATCGGGAGAAGCGACAACCCTAAGTGATAGTCTTTTAACGCATAGACGGGAACTCCTGTTGCCCGCTCCCCGTTCCACATCAAGGAGATCAGCCAGCCAGCCAACGGTTGAAGGAGTGCGCCTCCGGCGACAACGGCCATATTTGTTAACCCCATGGCTGTCGAAACAACTGTTGGTGCATTGATCTCGCGAGCGACCGCAAAGCAAAGGATTTGCCCCGACGAAGCAAGCCCCATAGCAAAGAGAGCAGGCAAAAGGGCCGCAAACGGAAGGCGATCTCCATACACAACAACTGCGGTCGCACCTAAACCAATTGCCGCCGATCCCCAAAGAAAAGGGCGCCGGCGGCGCACAGCATCGGAAAAAAAGCCCAAAAATGGACTCGAAATCGCATTGCCGGCCCAAACCATAC
>CAYTIT010000088.1:0-6295 GCA_964437975.1 uncultured bacterium | reverse complement strand
TGGGTCGATATCTAATTTGTGTCTGCAAAAGCGAATTTGATATTCGAACGATTGGTGCACTACCGGGAGTGAAAGACCTCCACCGCGTAAGCGGCAAACACAAACTGGTAAGCAGTAAATGGAAGGTAGGTCGCACTGAGGTGGATATTGGTGATGGAGAAACCATCGGGCCCAATGGATTAACAGTGATGGCAGGCCCTAGTAGTAGCGAGAGCGAAGACCAGATCGAGAAGGTTGTCGAGGACCCCCGCATCGTTTGCTTCGGCAAACGTAAGAATTCTTTTGGTCAGATCGCGCTCAATCAGCTCAAAGCGGTAATAGGTTTCTTCATCTAAACTCCAACAACTCAACTGATCGCGCGCTTCTAAGGCTGGTT
The DNA here is from genome assembly GCA_964437975.1 of uncultured bacterium. Taxonomy (GTDB): domain Bacteria; phylum Chlamydiota; class Chlamydiia; order Chlamydiales; family Simkaniaceae; genus JBCCHO01. The sequence continues at coordinate 5,919 of CAYTIT010000088.1, read as the reverse complement.
GATGATCGGTCAGTTCTTTTTGCAACGCAGCAGATTGCATCCAACGCGCCCACTGAGCTCCCGCTTCTCGCCCCTCGAGAAGAGAAACCCGTGTTCCCGAAGGAGAAAAACTCACGATTTTTTCGCTCGAGCGCGCGCGATCGAGCGCCTCTTTAATCCACTCTGGGTGAGCGCGCGCAATGGCGCGCCGCGAAAAGCGATCGATCTCGTCTCTTGTTGGCTCATCTAGCTTTTCTAGCCGATCAAAATAGGCTTCAGGCGACTCTCCTTTCTTAAATGCCAACGTTGGAAATTCCTTTTCTAGCTCGGCATAATGGGCCGGCTCAAGTTGCCAATCCCACATCTGCTGTAACCCCACAGCGCTGCTTGCAATCTCATCGAGGGAAACAGAAGCTGTTGCGACAAGGGCGCGCTGTTCGACGAGTTCAGGACACCTTTGTTCCACTTCGTTAACAGAGACAAAACGTCGCGGCAAAAAGAAGGCGCGTTGAGGAAGAGCAGTGACGGTATCGAGGTAGACATTGAGTTTTAAAAAGGTCTCAAAATCGGCTTTTTCGAGCGCTGCTGGGACCCGATAAAGATCGATCGTCGCCTCTTTGGCGGCAAATCCATAAAAAGCTTTAGAGGGAAGGGTGTCACACACAGCTGCCCGCCCATGCTCTTCAAATAAGCGGCGAAAAAGCATCACCTTTTTCCAACTTGCCACTGCCTCTTTTTCTGTCAGCTGCAGCCGCCTAAGTTGCGCCTGGTAAAACGCGAGCGCTTCGGTTTCTGTCGCCTCTTTCTGCTCAGCTTGACACATGGCGTAAGCGTTGCGGATCAATTCAAGGCGCACTTCTGCATCTGCGACGCGGTAACCCCGCGCCTTAGCTAAGCAAGCAGCTTGATGAATCAATTGAGCAGTCAACTCGATAAAGCGCGCCCCAAACCAATCGCGTAACGACCGGCAACAAAATAATCCTAAATTTTCCCTTGGAAGCGCCGGATCATTGGGCACTCCTTGGTAATTTTGTTGCTGAAATAGCAAATATTGGCGAATCAAATGAGGGGGAACTGCCTGCTCGATGTGATACAACTCGGCTAGCTGCGCAAACACCTTAGGCGTCGCTTTGCACTGAGTTTGCGCTAGAAAGGCTTCAACACGGCTCCATTTTTCGGGAGCAAACTGGCGCCAAATCCCCTCGACAGAAATGAAGGGGGCATAAGGATGACTATAGGGAATATAACGGCGGTGTTGATCCATCCGCTCTTGGAGCTCTTCGCGCAGCTCATCAAAATAGGTGGTGACGAGCGCTTCACCCAACCCCGTTGCCAAGATCTCTTTTCGTATCACCCCGTCATTGAGAAAATTAGGCACTTCTCCAGTATCGATGAGATGGCGGTCGTGTTGATCTGTCCCAATCATACGCGTGAGGTGGTCGATCTCATCTGACCATATGGCAAGACCATCGAGTCCGCGCCCAACTTCATGGCGGGGCATTTTTTTGGGCCCGTCAAACGCAAAGTTGACGCCAAAAAAGAGAAACGAAAAGACGAGGAAAATAGCGACCAGCGTGAACAAAAACCGCTGATATTTGCGAAAAAAATTTAACACAAAAAAAAAGCCTCTTTTGACGCAGTTCATCGCAAGAAAAAAACTGAAAGATAGCAGAATAAGTGGTTTCCTTCAACTTCAAACCAAGGGGCAAAGATTCAGGAGGTAAATCCTACCCGAAATCAGGGTCAACCCCCTTCTGACTTCTTAGGATTTTTTAAAAATTTTTTTTGAAAAAAATACGCGGCACCATGTAAAAATGTTTTACATACCCCCGCTTACCCAAAAATACTTCGGGCAAGCACCAAGCCACACCTTTCTGCTAACTTATAAGGAGTTCCCACCTATGGAGATTCAGTCTATACTCAGCCAGATCCCACCCTCGTATGCCGCTAGCAGCTCACCTGCTCTCAAGGGCCCCGGCCGCCACGACTTAGCGACTAAAATTCCCCAGCTTAAAAACGAAGGTGCTTGTTCACTTGCAGAGCGGACGGTCAAAACGGTCTCCTCGTCACCCTATACAGCGCTCGTCCACAAACTGCTCGGCCAACTTTAGTAAGCCTTGGCAAAAACGACGCGCTGCAGACTTTCTTCTCCTGAAAAAGGGCATCGCCCTTTTTCGGGACGCGCTTCGAAGGGAATACACCTCAAAGTCACGCCAAGGTCGCGCTTGATACGCTCTTCGACTTCTTCTTTCCCATTCCAATGAGCTAACGCAAAGCCCTGCTCATCATTTTCTTTTGAAAACAGCTGGTAAAATTCTTCTTGTGTCTCGACTACAGTGAGACGGTCATCGCGCCATTTTTTCGCCCGCGCGAAGAGCTCGCTCTGGATCGCCTCGAGCTGATCGGTGATAGTCGCTAAAAGCTCTTCTTCGGATTGCTCCGTCGCCTCTTTATGCCCTGCTGTCCGCTGTGTCACGCTCAGTTTCTTGGCGTCGAGCTCGCGCAACCCGACCTCAATGCGGATCGGCACCCCTTTTTTGATCCACCCCCAAATCTTCTCGCCACTGCGCTGGTCACTGGTATCGAGCTCGACGGTAAGAGGTTGCCCATGGTAAGAGATCGCTTCGAGCTTTTCTTTTAAGGCGCGGCAGTAAGTGAAGAGCTCATCTTGTCGGATTGGACGGTGCATCAGCGGAAGAATAACGACATGAGCCGCGGCGATGCGCGGGGGCAAAATCACTCCATCATCGTCCCCGTGTGTCATAATCAACCCGCCAATCAGGCGCGTTGTCACCCCCCACGATGTCATCCAGGGGTGAACGCGCTTCCCCGCGGGGTCTGCAAAGGTGATGTTGGCCGCGCGGGCAAAGTTTTGGCCGAGAAAATGCGATGTGCCCGCTTGAAGCGCTTTTCCATCTTGCATCATCGCTTCTAAGGTGAAGGTCGCACAAGCTCCTGGGAAGCGCTCACGCGCACTTTTCTCCCCAGGAATGACGGGGATGGCGAGCGTGTTTTCGGCAAAATCGACATAAAGATCGAGCATGTCTCGCGCTTTAGCTCGCGCTTCTTCTTCTGTCGCGTGAGCGGTGTGCCCTTCTTGCCATAAAAATTCCGTTGTCCGCAAAAAAAGGCGGGGGCGCATTTCCCACCGCACGATGTTTGCCCACTGGTTGAGCAGAAGAGGTAGCTGCCGATAAGAATCAATCCACTTGGCAAACATTTCCCCGATCATCATTTCAGAGGTGGGGCGGACGACGAGTGGCTCTTCAAGGGGGCTTGCCGGCGTTAATTTTCCCGCTTCATCTTTGACAAGGCGGTGATGGGTCACGACGGCGCACTCTTTAGCAAACCCATCGATATGCTCAGCTTCACGCTCTAAGTAGCTTAAGGGGATGAAAAGAGGAAAATAGGCATTTTTGTGCCCTGTCGCTTTCAAGCGAGCATCGAGAAGGCGTTGAATATTTTCCCACAGCGCATACCCCCACGGTTTAATGACCATGCACCCGCGCACAGGAGCTTGTTCGGCTAAATCAGCCACCTTAATGACTTGTTGGTACCATTCGGGGTAGTTTTCTTGTCGCGTCGGTTGGATCGCTGTTTTCTTTTTTTTCACGGTTGTTCCTTGTCCTGGCACTCTTGTGTTAAGTAAAAAATCAGTTGTTTTTTGAGCAGGGTGCGGGCCTGGCTTACCTCTTGGGGGGTCGATCCGGATCCCAGTAAGGCAAAGGTCTGCGCCTCCATCGCTTCGCATACTTGCGTTCCCGGCAAGAGTAGAGCGCGCAAAAATGGACGGTCTGGCGGCAAGAGGGCAATACTTCCCTGGTGTAAGTACCCGTTTTTTGTCCGCCGTTGCGCTGCACCTGCGACTTTTTGCGCGCCGACCATGACGTCATATTTTGTCGGCTTCGCCATGCAGAAATGGCGGCACTCGGGATCGAGTGGAAGCGCTTCTTTTTCTAACAGCCCGAGCGTCGCGGAAGATGTTTCAAAAAAAGTCTGTACTGCCTTTTTAACGGCTCTATTGATAAAATGGGAATTTGCTAGGGTATTTAAAGAAAAAAACCGACCTGCCGCGGGAACGAGGACCGAAAAGGCGAAGTCAAACCGGTGAAAAAGGAGGCCCCCTCCCGTTGGACGGCGCGCGAAATGGACACCACGCCGCTTGGCTTCGTCTCTATCGATCAACGTTTCGAGAGAAAGAAAGTGTCCATACGTTGCGCTTTCTTCGCCCCACTCGTAAAAGTGGATCAACGGCGCGTCGCTTGCCCCTAGCTCGGCTAATAACTGTGCATCGAGCTCCATATTAGCGGCGGCCGACTGTTTGCCTGTATCTAAGAGCTGCCACATAGCTTTGTGCCCTCGCTTTATAAGGGAAAGATGATCGCACATTGCAAGATAAAAAACTAGCTCACCTAGCGGAAGGTGCGATGTGTTGTTTTTACCGACGGCAAAAAATCGATGCCTAAGAGAAGAACCTAGCAAGGGTAGGTATACAAAAAAAGAGCCTCCATCCAGAATGAGGGAAAGAGCAAAAACATGAGATAGGGCGTTTCGTGTCGACCGATCGCACTTCAAGAGTCGGCATAAAACCCTAATTTTTTCATCCATGAAGGTTTCATATGTCTATGTTCGATAAATTTACCAACCGCGCAAAGCAAGTGATTAAACTTGCTAAAAAAGAGGCCCAACGGCTCAATCACAACTACTTGGGAACAGAACACATCTTGCTTGGCCTCCTTAAATTAGGCCAAGGAATCGCCGTCAATGTTCTGCGCAATCTCAATATCGATTACGAAACGATTCTCAGTGAGGTCGAGCGCCTTGTTGGCTTTGGCCCGGAAATCCAGGTGTACGGCGATCCGGCTCTGACTGGAAAAGTAAAAAAGGTGTTTGAAAATGCCAATGAAGAAGCGGCGAGTCTCAACCATCACTATGTCGGCACCGAACACCTCCTCCTTGCTCTTCTCAGACAAACAGATGGCGTCGCAACTCAAATTTTAGAAAACCTCAATATCAACCTGAAAGAGGTGCGCAAAGAGGTCCTGAAAGAGCTGGAAACCTTTAACCTCCAACTTCCTCCGATGGGCATGGTAGGCTCATCTTCAACAGCGCGCAACCAAGAAAAAGGAGGCGCGGGAAACACAAGCCACCCAAGCGAAAAAACCCCGGCACTCAAAGCCTATGGCCACGACCTAACCGAAATGTGTCGCGAAGGCGAGCTCGACCCAGTGATTGGGAGAAAGCAAGAGGTCGAACGCCTTATCTTGATCTTATGCCGTCGCCGCAAAAATAACCCCGTCCTTATTGGCGAAGCAGGCGTCGGAAAAACCGCTATCGTCGAGGGACTAGCTCACGCTATCGTTCAAGGAGAGGTGCCCGACCATCTGATTAAAAAACGCCTGATTACCCTCGACTTAACGCTGATGATTGCCGGGACGAAATACCGCGGTCAATTCGAAGAGCGGATCAAAGCCGTGATGGATGAGGTCAAAAAACACGGCAACGTCCTCCTTTTTATCGACGAACTCCACACGATTGTCGGTGCTGGTGCGGCCGAAGGCGCCATCGACGCTTCTAACATCCTCAAACCAGCGCTATCGCGAGGCGAAATTCAATGCATCGGCGCAACCACACTCGACGAATACCGCAAACATATTGAAAAAGATGCCGCCCTCGAGAGAAGATTTCAAAAGATCAATGTCTCGCCCCCCTCTGTTGAAGAGGCCACAGCCATTCTCGCGGGGTTAAAACCCAAATACGAAGAGCACCACAAGTGTTCTTATACCGAAGAGGCGATCCGTTCGGCCGTTTATTTATCAGACCGCTATGTGACAGGGCGCTTTTTACCCGATAAAGCGATCGATCTTATCGATGAAGCGGGCGCTAAAGCGCGCGTGTCGATGTTGCAACAAGCACAAGAGATTCACCAGCTAGAGCAGG
>CAYTIT010000087.1:5470-6307 GCA_964437975.1 uncultured bacterium | reverse complement strand
ATGGTGAGCAAGGCGGAGTTTTTCTAAGATATAAAGAACTTTAGGATCAATGGCTTCGAGCTTGATCCCGTGTTCCTCTTTGGAGTAGTGTTTCGGAGTCACTTGATTATGTTGAGGTCTTTTAGATGCTCATGTTACAAAACTTTCCGTTTTTATAGAAGCAAAGATAAAGGAACGAGCTGCCAAAAAAGTTTATAGCGTTGCCTATTAGCCCAACCTTTGCCCCATGGCAAAGGTTGGGCTAGGTGGTACCGATGGAGGTAAGAACTCTTTTTTTTAAGCAATTAAACGAGTTTCTATCGTTTCAATGTTCTTAAAACCCAAGTTGCATCAAATAGCGCAAGCTTTTAGAGAAAATAAATAAGCTGTGGTAGGAGTTTTTCAGCCCACTTGGATTTAAAGAAAACAGCGCTCTTGCCGATTTTATCTTGTTTGCGTATAATTTCTCCTTGCAAGGATCTCAAAGGAAATAGTTATGAAAAGGACTTACCAGCCTAGTCAACGACGACGAAAAAAAACGCACGGATTCCGTACACGAATGAAAACGAGCCACGGGCGTAAAATTCTTAAGCGGAAACGGCAAAAAGGGCGTAAAACTCTCGCAGTGTGAAGCGGAAATTGACCCGACTTTCTCATAAGCAGTACCAATTTCTGTACCGCTTAGGAAGAAAATACGTAGGAAAGCATATTACTGTCTTTTACTGCTTCAGTGGCCGCCAAGGGAAACGACTTGGCATCACCATTTCTCGCAAATGGGGAACAGCTCCTCAAAGGAACCGGTTCAAGCGCATTGTACGCGCAGCCTATGCTTCACTTTATAAAGAGCTCCCTAAGCAG
>CAYTIT010000087.1:0-5460 GCA_964437975.1 uncultured bacterium | reverse complement strand
CGATCAATGTTCACCCACGTGTGGGGTTCACGTCGTTGAAAATGGACATGGTTAAGGAAGAACTTTACCAACTGATTCAAAAGCGTCGCGCTTAATGCTCAATCCAGAACAAAAGCAAGCTGTTGAAACCACAGAAGGGCATGTCCTGATTTTAGCAGGAGCCGGGAGTGGCAAAACCCGCGTTTTAACGCACCGTATTGCTTATCTTATTGCGAGTAAAAAAACCTCTCCAACATCGATTTTAGCATTGACCTTTACGAATAAAGCAGCCGCCGAGATGCGCGAGCGCATTGCTAAACTCTTATCCCCGTCTGATGCGGCGGCGGTCACTTTATCGACGTTTCACAGTTTTTGTATGAAACTCCTTCGCCGTGAGATCCAGCGCCTTGGCTTTACTTCCCGTTTTAGCTTATATGATGAAAAAGATATGCGCAGATTGGTGGGAAAGCTCGCGCGCGAGGCTGTTGGTGGGGACCTCGATAAATTACCTTCAGTTGAAGCATTGATCGAGGGCCTTTCGTTTGCAACGAGCCGGGGGCTGACGAGCGAAGAACTCCCCAAGCAAGGCGACCCAGTTTTTGATCAGACGCTCAAGACAGTTTACGCGCAATTGACAACGGCTCTGCGGATTCACAATGCGTTGCACTTCGATCAACTGCTGACGCTAACAGCTCAATTGTTGCGGCAGTTTCCCGACGTCCTTGCCGAGTTGCAAGAGCAGTACCAATACATCATGATCGATGAATATCAAGATACAAGTGCTGTGCAGCACGACATTGCCGCTTTACTAGCGAAAAAACACCGCCGCCTGTGTGTGGTAGGTGATGACGATCAGTCAATTTACGCTTGGCGCGGCGCCGATATCCGCCAAATTTTACAGTTTCCGGCTGACACAACAATTACACTCGATCGGAACTACCGCTCAACAGAGCCGATCTTAGCGGCGGCAAACGGGGTTATTCGATGTAATAAAGAGCGGCATGCCAAAACGCTGCGCGCTCAAAAAAAAGGCGATCCCGTCGAAATCTTTCACGCGCCGAACGAAGATAACGAAGTTGAAGCTGTTGTGGCACGCTTAATTCACCTAAAAGAGAAGCGGGGCTGGCGGTGGAAAGACCTTGCGATTTTATACCGATCGAACCTCTTATCGCGTCCGTTTGAACTCGCTTTGCGCCACGCAGTGTGGAAAAAAGAAGGGCGCTTTGTCCGCGGCATTCCGTATGCTGTTTTTGGTGGGATGGACTTCTTTGAGCGCAGCGAAGTCAAAGATTTAAGTGCCTATTTGCGGGTGATTGCGAACCCAAAAGATCAAGAGGCGTTGCTCCGTATTCTCAACTATCCCCGTCGAGGAATCTCTGATAAAACGCTCGATGCTATCACACAATTTAACCGCAAAAAAAGGCTTCCTTTAATCGAGGTTCTTAGGGGAGTAGCAACAGGACGCTACTTTGATTTAAGTAATAACATCACAGCGCGAGGGCAGCGGGGGATCATCTTGTTTTTAAACCTCATCGACGAGGCAACCGCTATCTGCTCCCAGGAATCGCCACATGCAGCGCTCAAGGGGCTGATCAAAGCCATTCACTACGAAAGCGCTTTGCGCGATGAATTTAAAACAGAGGTGGTCTGCGATCAAAAATGGGACAATGTACAAGCCTATGTGGCAAGCTTGGCCGATTTTGTGCGCGAACAGCAGGCGAGCTCTGGGGAAGAGGCGTTAAGTGATTTTTTAGCGATGACGCAGCTTGATCAGTCGAGCTATAAAAAAGAGAGGCGCTATGAAGATTGTCTCTCTTTAATGACTTTTCACAGTGCCAAAGGGTTAGAATTTCGCGCTGTTTTCCTCATCGGTGCTGAAGACCATCTTATTCCCCATGAAAAAAGTTGCGTTGGACGCGGCGTTGAAGAAGAAAGGCGCCTTTTTTATGTTGCGATCACTCGTGCGATGGAGCACCTTTGTATCAGCATGGCCAAACAGCGCACACGATTTGGCAAACGGCGCCCGTCAACGCCTTCGCGATTTCTTTTTGAAATCCCCGAAGAGGCTTTTCGGGTGACTTCATGGGAAAGGGGGGCGCGATGAACTCTTATCCGCCGACGCTGATCATGCGTCATCGGAAGGAAAATCTAAAGAAATGTTCTTTAGAGCCGCTCAAACAGCGGGAAGATCTTTGCTTTTTGACCTATCCTTTTGAGCTATTTCCCGACGCTCCAGGTTATGTGATGCTCGCATTAGATGGCCCCCTTTTATCGCTCCAAGATCGAGAACGCGGTCTATTTTTAATCGACGCAACATGGCGTTACGCTGCCAAGATTGAGCGGGTGTTATGCGCGAAAAAAAAGTGGATTAAACGCTCTCTTCCTCCTGTTACCACGGCCTATCCGCGCAAGCAACATGATTGCGCTGACCCAAAGAGAGGACTTGCTTCGGTCGAGGCTCTTTATGTCGCCTACCGTCTTTTAGGGCGCGACGCCCGTGGCCTTCTCGATCACTACCGCTGGAAAGAGGCTTTTTGGGCGCAAGCAGGGCTCAACCCCAACAAGCTCTAGACACCGGTCATGATTGAAGAAGGGGGAAGGGTGCCAAACATAGCTGCTTAGGTTGCAAAAACCCACTCTTTGATGAGTTCGAGGGCAACTTCAAAACAGACAAAAAGGGCAAGCAAAACCAAGACCACTTTCCCTCCTCTTAATTGGCACTGCAATGAGCTGTATTTCTTGACGTAACGCCCCATCCACACCATGGCAATAGGGAGCAAGCCAAGAAGGAGTGCGCACCCAATGCCGCCTGCATATTCGAGCGCCTTGATAAAGATTGAAGGGTGTAAGGCGGCAATTAAAGCTGCGGGGACATAGATTAAGGCGCACAAGAAAATTTTAGAGCCCCCTTTTTTGGGCATTTGCAATCCGTCTGACAAAAAGTCGAGTAAACCCAACGTGACGCCTAAAAAAGAGGTTGTTAAAGCAAACATCGCAAAAAATTGGCCAATCCAATAGATAGGCGATGCAGGAAGTAAAAAACGGAGAGGTTCAACCGCTGTTTGCCCTTGGGTCAAGGCATGTGCAAGGCCGTGCTTACCTTCAAGGGGAACGATCCCGATAATGAGCAGCTGCCAAATCGTATAGGCGACAAAGGGGAGGCTTGATCCGATTATGATGGCAAAGCGGACCGGTTTGGGGTTGCGCTCAAAGTACGAGGTTAAGCTGGGAATCACTCCCTGAAAGCTAAAAGAGGCAAAGATAATAGGGAGTCCTAATGTGACAGAAGGCCAATTGGCGCGCTTGAGCAACTCGCTTTTCATTTCACCAAAGCCTAAAGCGGCAAACAAAACATAAGACGCTGCTAACCCAACCATGAGAAGGGCATTTGTGCGGTTCACGGCGTTAGGGCCTAAATAGACGACTGAGCCAAAAAGAACTGTAAAAAGGGCGATGCCGAGAATACGCGGCAAAAAACCACCGAGGACTAAGGAAAAAAACTCTCCCCCTTTTAACGTGTAGGCAATGGTTAAGCAGTAAAAAAGGAAGAGGTAAAGGAGCCACGCAGCTATCTTGCCAAAGGGGCCGAGGAGATGGCGCGTCATTGAAATTATGTTTGCTTCATTCGGCATCCACAGGCAAATTTCGAGGAGAAGAAGCCCTGTTGCAGCGCTAAATAACCAGCAAAGAAAATAGAGGGCAATTGTAGGGAAAAAGCCCGCTGTAGCGGTAGCGACAGGGAGGCTGAGCATCCCTGCTCCGATCGCAGTGCCCCCTACAATAAGGGCGCCACCAAAAGTTTTAAGGCGAGAAGAAGACACGACAGGTACCTAAGGCTGAGTCATCACGAGTGAAGCATTGTAAGGGAAGGGTTGGATTGAAAAGTAGGATAAAATCGACCTCTCCTCGTTTTGCATCTATCCCGAGCGTCGTAATCCAACGCAGCAGTTGGGTGCCTTTGCCAGCATCGCCTAGATCTCCTACGGCAACTTGGACTTGAAAAATAATTTAACTTGTCCAATATTAGGAAGAACGTATAAAATCCTAACTTATATCGATCGTGATTCAAGAAAGCCCATCATCTTCGCCTTTTTTTATCGGCTACATCGCCAATAAAAAATTAGAGCGCTGGCTTCAGTCTTCAAGCGCGCTCGGTATAGAAGACCACAAAAGCAAGGATTGACGCAGTGAAAGTACGCGCATCAGTAAAAGCAGACCCCGATAAAGGGGATAAAATTGTCCGGAGGCGTGGACGCCTCTATGTCATTAACAAACGCAACCCGAACCGCAAACAGCGGCAAAAAGGACCAGCAAGAAAAAAATAGTATGGCTAAAAAATCATCAATTGCGCGCGAAAAGCAGCGCCAAAAGCTCGTCGCCCTAAAATGGGAAAAGCGAGCTGAATTAAAAAAAATTGTCTCTAGCCCTTTTTCTTCTGAAGAAGAGCGATTAGAGGCCCAAAATAAACTCAATCAGCTTCCCCGCAACTCTTCGCGCATTCGCCTGCGCAACCGATGTGAGGTAACAGGACGTTGCCGCGGTTATTTGAGAAAATTTAAGCTTTCACGCCTTTGTTTCCGCGAAATGGCAAGCGCGGGAATTATTCCAGGCATTTTCAAGGCCTCTTGGTAACCTAGAACATTTTACAAGCCCCCGAAATAGACGACTCTTTTTTTGGGGCTTGTGTCGAGAGCTTAAGTTCATGCATCAGGTCGGGAATATCGGCGATGCGCGTCCAATCTTTCATCGTTTCATTCCAAACATAGGTCGACTGGTGAATCTTTTGTTGGATCCAGGCTTCGCTTAAAGCGTAAACGCTCATCGGGCCTTTTCTATTAGCTTCGCTATCTAGATAGTGCCATAATCGAAGTGGTTCATCTGGAGAGGGGCGCGGATAAGGCATGGGGCGTTGATCAGATTGCTTTTTGCTTGATGGCAGTAAATAAAGGAGAAGAAGGCCTAAAAGGCCAAAAGAAGCTCCAATGACAAACCAAGCAAAAAAAGAGCGTCCTCGCTTTTTTGCGTGATAGCCACATAAAGTACCTAATCCTAAAAAAAGAAGAAAGAGCAGGGCTGGATCAATCGATAACACGTGAGACACATCCTTTTAAAAACGGCTATAAAATGCGCCTTCAAGGATAAACTGCTCGAGGCATTTTAGACAAAGATTTCTCTGCTATTCTCCCAGCTCTTTCCCCAAGAGGAATCGGCGGGTTTGTCTAAGGTCAAAGGCTCTTGGGAAGCATGTTTGGGACAATGAAGAGCATTGATTTGGCTGTCGACTTGGACCTTTTTTTGTGCTTGCATAGCTGGAGCATTTTCAGAAGAAAAAAGTTGATCGAGAGACTCAGCGATAAGGGCGAGAGCCGACTCTTGTGAGCTTAGCGAGAGCGCGTTCCAATTAGGTGGCGGTGCTACCTTTTGAACGGGGCAAGGACTTGAATGAGCTTGGAAGTTGACGGTAGAAGACATAGAGTATCC
>CAYTIT010000086.1:0-6328 GCA_964437975.1 uncultured bacterium | reverse complement strand
CACAAAGGGATATTAGCTCAGTTGGTTAGAGCGCCACGTTGACATCGTGGAGGTCAGCTGTTCGAGTCAGCTATATCCCACTCTTGTCTAGTGTCGATGGAGGGAGATCGATCAAGGATTTTTTTTGCATAAAGACGCAGCAACGTTTTCGCGCCGCAGCCCTCATCTTAGCGACGGCCATGCGGGACATGTTTAGCGCTATTTATCCGCTCAAAATGAACATCACACCGACTGGATTTTATGGCGATTTTGCATCTGCTAAGCCACTCACAGCCGATGTATTGCCTCATCTTGAAGAGAGAATGCGCGCGCTGATCGCCCAAGACTTGCCGTTCAAACGTCACACAATGGCAAGCGCTAGTGTGAGCGCCGCCGCGTTCTTAAGACAATATGGCCACCCCTACGCCGCCGGCTTACTAGAAGAGTGTCAGCACCCTTTGGTTGAGCTTATCCAGATCGGCAACTTTGCCGATCTTTGTTCCGATCCTTGCCTTGAGTCGAGTAGGGGGGTTGGTAAAATCAAACTTTTCCATCTAGGGTCTCGGTTGCCAATCTCTCTAGATAGGCGTGCTAGCAAAAAGGCTGTCTTTCGCATTGAAGGGGCGGCATTTTTAGAGGAAAAGCAACTAAAAAAATTAGGCAAAGCGCGCAAAGAGCTCGCGCGGCAAGACCATCGCGTTTTAGGTGAAGAGAAGGCCTTTTTTGATATCATTGTCGACCACAGGCGATTGGACGGAAATCATACGGAACGAGAAGAGGTGAGTCGATGCTGTTGGCGCCACAAAGGGTTAGAAGTCATTGATGCTTTTATCGCCTATGGCAAAGCCGCCTATCGGGCAGCGGGATTTCAGCTCGTTTCTCATCTCGACATTGCCGAAGAGCTTGCGGATCAACGCAAGAAAAAAAAGTGGCAGATCGCGGCAGTTCACATTTTTTTAAATCGAGGAGAAATCGATGCTGATGTGGGCCTTTACCGCGCTGAACATGGTTGGGAAGAGAAGGGATATGCTTTATGCACTAGCCAAGAACTCGAACAAGCACTGCTGAGGTCTTTACGGCAAATGAGCAAGGTCATGAGCCAATGGGGTTGCCCCGTCGAGTGGGATGCCGTTTTAACAACTGGGCCAACGGGTGCGCTTGTTAAAAAATGTCTCGACGAATCAAACATCTCTCTCAACACCACGACAGCTGCCAGCAAGCAAGAGAAGCTCGCCAAGGTCCAAGGCATGTTCATCGATCAGTTTGGTCGACGGTGGCCTGGGCCTTACTTGCAACTAGAAAAGAAAAATAAAGAGTTTAAAATTGTGCACTCACTTTTCGGTCGGATCGAGCGTTTCATCGCTTTTCTCTTAGAATCTGAAAAAGAAGTGTCGCAAAAAAATGACCTTTTGAGTAAACTAAAAGCTTTTACAATGGAATGGAATAGCGGTTTTGAAAGTTAACAGGAAAATACGCGCTAGAGAAGTCAGATTAATTGGGAAAGACGGGGAGCAAATTGGGGTTGTCGCCCTTCAAGATGCCCTTGATCGCGCCTACCGTGAAGGGTTGGATTTGGTCGAAATTGCGCCTAATGCCGTTCCCCCCGTTTGCAAAGTGATTGATTACGGAAAATACCGTTATCAGATGACAAAAAAAGAGCGGGAAAGCAAAAAGTCGCAGCACCAGGTCAAAGTGAAAGAGATCCGGGTCAAGCCCAACATCGACAGTCACGACCTTGAAACAAAACTCAGGCATGCACGCGATTTTTTAGTGAAGGGGAATAAAGTGCGCTTAACATGTACATTCCGCGGCCGCGGGATGGCGCATCCAGAGTTAGGGGAAAATCTCATGCGGAATGCGATTGAGACCCTTTCAGATATCGCCCAGGTTGAAACGCCTCCCAAGTTGATGGGGCGAAACTTAAGCCTTGTTCTCGCTCCGTTAAGCCAACAAAAGCGACAGCATAAAAAAGGAGACGAATAACTCTATGCCTAAGGTCAAGACCAAAAGAGCGATCAAGAAGCGCTTTAAGTTTACAGGAACGGGAAAAATCGTGCGAAATAAGCAAGGCAGGCGCCATATTTTGACAAAGAAAACCTCAAAGAGAAAACGGCAACTGAAAAAACAGGTCGTTATGAGTGAATCGTACGCACCACGCTACCGCCGTTTAGCGCGCGTAGGTTAATCTAGAAGAAGGAGATAGAGTTTTATGAGAGCAAAAAATCCGGTCGCATCGCGACGTCGGCGCAAGCGTATTCTCAAAAAAGCCAAAGGCTACTGGGGCGATCGCAAAAACCACGTGCGGCAATCGAGTAATGCGGTCATGAAGGCGATGGCCTTTAGCACCGAACACCGCAAAGTGAGAAAAAGAGCGTTTCGACGGCTTTGGATCACCCGCCTTAGCGTCGCGTCTAAAATCCACGGTCTTTCTTATAGCAAATTTATCTGCGGTCTGCAGCGTGCGGGAGCTTTACTCGACCGGAAAGTGTTATCGGAAATGGCGATAAAAGATCCAGAGGGATTTGCCGCTGTTGCTGAAACGGCAAAAAAGGGATTGCTCCAAGGGGCGTAAGTCTAACGGGGGATTTCCACAAGGCGTTTTTTCGTTAAAAGCGCCTTATCTATCAAGCCTTTGGTAAGCGCAGCCCAACAATGATACAAGAAGATATTGCTCAATTACAAGACTCATTTGAAGCAGACATCGCCTCGGCTGAAGGGGTCGCTGCTTTTGAAGCGCTCAAGGTCAAATATCTTGGACGCAAAGGCCCGCTTCAAAAGTTAATGCGGCGCCTCCACGATTGTTTGCCAGAACAGCGCCCTGCTTTAGGCAAACTTGTCAATGACTTAAAGCAAAAAATTTCAACTCAAATCGAAGAAAGACTTGATCTCGCTTCAGCCGATGCATTGCAAGTGCGCCTTGCTTCGGAAAGTCTCGATGTCACGCTTCCAGGCCGCCGCCGCTTTGCCGGGCGGAAGCATCCCTTGACCCAAATGCTCGACCGCGTTCTCGAGGCTTTAATAGAGATGGGCTTTTCTATCCAGTACTCATCAGAGGTAGAAAGCGACTATTACAATTACGGTGGCCTCAACTACCCCCCAGACCATCCCGCGCGCGATATGCAAGACACCTTTTATCTCGATCCACGGACGGTTCTGCGGTCGCACACAACGACAATTCAGCAACACATGATGGAAAAGCAAACACCGCCTATTCGAGTTGCCGCTCCAGGAAAATGTTATCGTAATGAGACGATTACGGCCCGTTCGCATGTCTTTTTTCATCAGGTCGATGCTGTTTACATTGACAAGGGGGTTTCGTTTGCCGATCTTCTAGCGACAAAAAAGGCCTTTTACTCCAAAGTGTTTGGATTCCCAGTTGAAGTGCGGGTTCGTCCAAGTTATTTCCCGTTTGTCGAGCCGGGGCTAGAAATCGACATTAAATGTACAGTGTGTGGTGGAAGCGGTTGTCTTTTGTGTAAGCATACGGGGTATTTAGAAGTGTGTGGTGCGGGCATGGTGCATCCCCATGTTTTGCGTGCGGGTGGACTGGATCCCGATGTTTATACGGGCTATGCGTGGGGTGGAGGGATTGAGCGTCTTTTTATGCTCAGCCACCATGTAGAAGACATCCGCTTATTTACTGAAAATGATTTGCGCTTTTTAGCGCAATTTCCGGGTTGACCTTGAACCTGATCCCCAGCTATACTCATTTCGTCTAAACAAGGGAAGAGTGGCAGAGTGGCCGATTGCACCTGTCTTGAAAACAGGAGTCCCGCAAGGGACCGGGGGTTCGAATCCCTCCTCTTCCGTTTTTCATTTTCATCCCTAACTATTTCTCTTAACAGTTGCTCAAAACGGCAAAAAAGCACATTTTATGCACAGCGAGTTCATTTGGACTTCTCTTTTGAGAAGAAAACGAAGGAACACTGTTTTGAGAGAAAGTCCTATTTTGTGCTGCTTGCAAGCCCTATATCCAGCTACCCGCTTGACTTCGGAGTCTTGCTTCCTTTCTCTGTTAATTAGTGTTCTTTTCGGATGGCACGACTAGAACCTGGAATCAAAAAACTCTCGGGAAAAAAGGGAAATACTTACTTCGAGAGTGTAAGATAAACTGTGTAAACGTCCTTTCAGCGAACCAACTTAGACTCAATCCTATCTTCGTAAAGAATCGCAAACTGAGATAGCGCTGACCTCCCGTTCTGAATCGGCATTGTCCACTTTTCGGATAAGTTCCTTACTGTCAAAAACAGCAACTTAAGCAAAGACTCATCGTTGGACACTCCCAAAACTGGATTCTTGCGGGCGGGAAGGAGTTGTCTTCAGGAAAAGATACGTTCCAAGCGGGTATGCGCTTCCAAAAGCTGTCGGCGAAAAAGCCGCTTTAGCTCGCTCTTTAGGGGAGTTTTGCTAAATGGTGAGGATATAAATGTATGCAGATTGGATACATACCAAGCGTTATGTAAAGCCCACAAAACACTGGATAATAACCTTACCTCTTTAAAACTCTTTTCCAGATAAAGCGGAGGAAGGTCTATAGACAAAAAGGAAAAGATCATGTTTGCGGCAACCAATCGAACTACTTTGGCTGCCTCAAAGCCGCCTCAGAGAAAGTTGTGTTAATTTAGGGTTTTATCTTTTTTTATTCACGCTTTTCCAATTCCTGTTGTGCTAGGTCTATAAGACCACAAACTTTGAGGAAGGTCGGATCTCCTAGAAAATTGAACAAAAACTGTCTGGACAAAAGGGTGCACTTAACTCAACTCTAAAATTCACTGCATTGACAGATGACCTTGCGTTGAGGTAAGATTGCTGCTTAAATAAGTGGATTTCTGCGAATGATAGAGGGTTCTCGGACGGGACCGGGGATGCGAATCTCTCCTCTTCCGTTCTTATTTTCCCGCCCGTAGAGCAGTGTCATTTTGTAGCGGTGGCAAAAGTGGCTTTCAGGAGGGTAGATTGACTGGCCTTGATCCAAACTACCTAGGCGATCGCGATGTATGAAGATGAAAAAGACAGCCCTCTTGTCTTGACCATGCTCGACCATGCAGAAGAGGCAACCCAGGCACCTCCCTTGCCTGTTAACGGTATCGCCAAGCAAAAGACGTCGCGCTGGCTGCGCCGGCTGATAAAAGAACTTGTTCTTCCCTTTGTCATCCTCGATGTTGCTATGCAGCGCTTAGCGAAGCGTATTGTTCGACCGCCATTTAAACGGAAGGGGAAGTGCAAAAAGCGAGGCAACTGCTGTTATTATGTTTTAGTCCGCGCATCAAGCACGTGGTACGGCAAACTTTTTTACTTTTGGCATACCCAAATTCATGGATTTTATCCGCGTGTAAAAAAGCCCCAAGCCTACTGCGGGAAAAAGGTGTGGGTTATGGGGTGCCGCTACTTAACAGAAGGTGGGCAGTGTTCCCAATACCGGTTGCGCCCTTCTGTGTGTCGGCAGTGGCCTTTGATTGAGCGTTTTGGCGCGCCTCATATCTTAAAAGGATGTGGATTTTATTCGGACCCTCCCTTCCCTCTAAGTACAAAAGACGAAGATTCGCCCCTGAAAGTGCTGCAGTGAGACTCCCAACAGCTTAAGAGGGGGCGCTTTTTGCATCGGTTAAAGCGACGGGATCAGAAGTGGTTTCATCGTTGTGTGTCTCAATCGAGGCGATGGCATCGGGATGGAATGATTGAATAAAGGGAGCAATCAGTCGTTGAGCTTCAAGCCTTTTTTCAAGGGGATACGCGACCTCTACTTTATAGAGCGTATTCTCAACTAAAATTAACGTCCCAGCAGTTTCTGTTTCTTGAGAATAGTACTCGTAGTCTAAAGCTGGGTAGTTTTTAAATGTGTTGGAACTTTTGCCCACGATAGAGATTTTACCTAGCTCTCTTAAGAGAATCTTATGGGCACCCTTTAAGACAAGGCCTGATCCAAATCGGAGCCAACGACTGGGTAAGGTTGTGTGGCTGACGGAAAATCGCGTTTGACTATCGGTGTGCTCAAAATAAAATTCACGGTAAGGAAGTGATTGTAGCTCACCTGGAACGGGAAGGTCGCGTGTTTTTTTTGTCGGGGTGCTTGGAAAAAAAACAGAAAATTGACGATCTTTTGGTGTGAAGGCTTCCCAGCCTTCAAGCGCTTGTGGATCATCGACAATGCCATGCAAGTCAATAGGTAGGGTTTTTTCTCGGTAAACGTCGATATAGAAAAATAGGCCGCCTAAACTCACGCTGAAAAGAATTAAGGGAAGTAGCCATTTTTTAAAAAAGTTTTTTCTGGTTTTCAAGATTGTTCCTCACAGATTATATATCTTTTGAGCGACATTTTACTAACTAACTTTAATTAATTCAATAAAAC
>CAYTIT010000085.1:0-6349 GCA_964437975.1 uncultured bacterium | reverse complement strand
TGGCAACGTGATGCTCTACCACTGAGCTACACCCGCAAAAAATAGGTTCAAAAAAGGTTCTTACCTCTCGATACATCAAGAGCTTGCCTAACGCAGTCTAACTGCGTGATTTCTATAAAAACAGCATCAGTATAAGTCAAACGAGCTTTTTTTCAAAAGCAATTCTTGGAAGAAGCGCCCCTACCCAAAGGTCATGGTGCGCATAGGTCACTCTCTGCCCTTCAGCTTGTTTCCGTTGTCTAGAGAAAAGCTGTCAGCCACCGGAGGAAATGTATTCGTTCGCTGTTGCGCGGTTTCCGCATTTCTACGGGCTATATCGAGACTTTGCGCGAACGCTTCATCTGCTTCATCTAGCTCTTTTGGAAGAGAGGCTCCACTCTTAGCCTTTGCCTGCTCTTGATGGTGCTTGTCTGTTGTCTTTTTTGCAGGCATAGCCCCCCCCCCTATCTTAAAATATAGCTCGATTAATGATACGAAACAATGACTTATATGCAACAGAAAGTTCGCAACCATCCCCCCTTCTTAAAAAAGTTGAAATGGTTTAAATTCAATTTGTCGGCATACCGAGCGTGATGCAAGACGCGTCTCTCTCTTGTTGACCGGCTGCCTCGCCGAGCGCTAACTGTGGCAAAATTCCCGCGCCGCCGCATCGCGCTCGATAGAAAACCCTAGCCTTTTTCTCTCCTGAGTGGCTAGCACCTCATCGCAGGATGTTTATGCAAGAAGACTACCACCTCTACCATAATGACAGCGAAACCAGCTCTAGCCGCGCCTTAGTCGTTATGCAGGGAACCACCTCTTTCGGCTCCTATTTCATCCCCGACCAAACGATCTTTCACCCCGAGGAAGCGGGACAGCCCGAAGATCGCGGCGTTGTGACCTTCCGCTCTTTTTACTTTCCGATCACGCGCCTTGTGATGACTCCCGATCGACAGATTCAACACTATGTCGCTTCTCCTCTTCCCTTGCATATGGAGGGGAAAGAGGTCTCGTTGACGCTTGATTTAGTGCGCCGCCGCCAACTCATGCGCCGCCATACGGCTGGTCATTTGATTAAAAGCCTCCTTGAACGTTATTTTCCCCATCTCAAAGTGGAGCACGAGCGCTATTTTTCCGACCAAACCACCCTCTCGTTTTCCTCAGCTACTTCAAACTCTCATGGCGCTTCGCCCGACCTTCAAGAGCTGACCGCTTTCTTGCAGCGAGAAGTGGCTGCGATCACTGCTAAGCCCCGCCCTATCCTTACCGCGTACCGCGCAAAAACGCGCATCGTCCAAATTGAAGGGTTGCAGCCCCACATATGCCAAGGTATCCATTTGACAACAACAGCGCCGCTACGCTCGACCTTAATCCGAAAAGTCCATAGGAAAAGCCGCAGCGAAATCACCATCGATTACTCAACACGTTAAGGGGCGCCTGCGCAGCGATAGCTACAGCCAGCGCTCGGCCATGCAGCCGGCGACAACGATGGAGGAGCAGACAATAAACCGCGCCACCGCATCGCGAGCGGTAGAAAGCGAGGTACTTGCGGATTTTATTGAGCGCTGCTATATAGTCAAATCAACCGCGAAAAAAGGTCCGTAGGAGCTAGGCCGCTCGTGATTCAAGAGTCGGGGAGGTTGCCACAGCCAGCGCTTGTTTATCGGCGATGCAGCCGGCAAACAAGATGGAGATGGTAGCAAAGGCAACAACCCACGTCTTGAATGATCATCGGTAGACGCCAAGCAACCCTTGCTAAAGTTGAGACATTGTCCAAACAGCCTAAGTGCGAGATTTTTTGAACCCGAATCCCTAGGAGCCATGTCGTCTCGTCCTCATCCCCAAAAGCTTTTGGTTATTACTTCCCTGTGCGGCGGCGGCCATATGCAAGCAGCCAAAGCACAAGCAGTCAAGGCCATCAAAGAAAACCCCTCGGTGCGCGTCATCGAGAAAGATATCCTGATTGACTGGGTGGGGAAATGTTTTGGCAAAACATTTGTCTATATTTGGAATATTTCCCAAAAAAAGGGAAACCTTACTATCCTGAATTTTCTTTCTAAAAATGTCCCAACTGCAGATGTCGTTTTATGGCCTTATATTTTTCTCCGCGCTTTTTTTACCCTTCTTAGAGAGAACGTCGACCGGGTTGTCGATACGCAGCCTCTTGGAACTCCCGCCATTATCAAGGCGATGCAGTGTGTGCAAAAAATGACGAACAAACCTTTAAAACTCGAAAAGGTCGTCACAGAGCTCCCAACAGAACGGGTCATTCATTTTTTCAAGCCGATTAAAAAACTCTCTAAAGACAACCGCGCCCGGCTGACTTTGATCAGCACAGCGCCTCTTTTAAAACGGCAGCAAACAGCTGAAACTTTTTGGCAACATTACTGTGGACTCAACGAGCGAGAAATCTGCTATAAGACCTTTCCCCTCCGCCCCGCCTTCGATAAATATCACCAGATAGAGCCCTCTCTTTCCTATCCTATGAAGATTGAAATCAAAGTGGGATCTTACGAAGAAAAACACCTCATCGCCAATACGATTAAAAAGGGAACGCTGCGCACAGAAATTTACCGCAATAAAATTAAGATCGCCATTGAACCGAGCGACAAAGTTGCCACGATCTTACTTGGAAGCCAACCAGCAGAAGAAGCGACGATTAAGTATGTCAAAAATTACATGAAAATGATGCAACATATCGCCGCATCAACAGCAAAAGGAAAATTCCACGCTCTCTATCCGAGAAGCAAACCCTTTCCCGTCAATCGCCACCTTTTATTTGTTTTTTGCAATGACCATATCGTCCACAAAACGACCTTGTTGCGTCGGGTCCATGATTTTATCCAAAAAATTGAACGCTACCCCAAACAGTTGACGATTATCCCCATGTGCTTTCAAGGAGACGAGGTCATCGCGCCTCTTTACTACCGCAGCGATGCCACATTTACCCGCTCAGGCGGCCTGACATCGATGGAACTCATGGCTGTTGCGCAAGGGCAAATTTGGATCCACTCTGAAGTCAAACACGAACCGAAAACAAGTGGTGATTTACACAAGGGCATGCCTTCTTGGGAAAGCGGCAACGCCACCTACCTCAAAGAGAAAAAAGGAGCTAGACTCATCACACCCGCGATGTTTTTCCAGGAATGCTCTCAGTTCTTTTCTCCTTTGCACCCTTCGTACGGCCAATCAACAGCGCACACTACCCTGTTGACTTAGACAGAGAGTCTGACCAGCCATATTTACATGCGCGACAACGTTTTTAACCCCAAAATAGAGAGCCCTTGCCTTAAAATGCGCTCAGTAAGCTCACATAAAACAAGGCGCGAACTTTCTTCAGCACTCCCTTCAACACGACAGTCTCGGAAAAAGTGGTGAAATTTTTCAGCTAGCCCGTAGAGGTAATCGGTCAACCGGTTGGGCAGTAGCTCACGATCCATTAAGGCCAATGCTTCGCCAAACTGGCGTACATGTAGCCCTAGGGCGATTTCAGATGGATGAGCCAAAACAAGGGGTGTTGTCTCAGCTAAAAGTTCGACGTTTTTGCCGACTTTGCGCTTAATTCCCTTAATACGGACATACGAGTAGAGTAGATAGGCCGCTGTATTCCCGTCAAAGCGCAACATTTTATCATAACTAAAAACATAATCTTTGACGCGATGACAAGAAAGGTCGGCATATTTTACGGCATCAATTCCAAGAATGCGCGCTAGTTGATCGATCTCTTCGTCAGCAATATCGTTGATCCGCTGAGCTAACATCTTTTTTGCTTCACTCACTGCAGCGGTCAATAAATCAATCAGCCGCTCTGTCTTGCCAGAGCGCGTTTTGAACTTTTTCCCATCTGGCCCTAACACAACACCAAAAGGAACATGTTCTAAGCGCACCTTATCTGGATCGTAATAACCCGCTTTTTTTGCCGCGCGGAAGATCTGTTCAAAGTGCAACCGTTGCCCACCATCGACAACATAAATCACGCGCTGCGCTTTTTCTTCTTGGACCCGTTGAAAAAGGGCGGCCATATCGGTCGTCGCGTAGTTGTACCCACCATCAGACTTTTGCAAGATCATCGGCAAAGGTGCACCATCTTTCCCGACAACTCCCTCTAAAAAGACACATTTTGCGCCATCTGAAACAGTGATGAGCTCTTTCGTTTCAAAGTCAGCGACGATCTTAGGCAAGAGCTCGGCATAAAACGACTCTCCTCTCTCGAGCAATTTGACATCGAGTAGATCGTAGATTTCTTGAAATCCGCGCCGAGAAATCTCACAGATTTTCGTCCATGCTGCGACTGCTGCGGGCTCTTTGGCTTGGAGCGCTATCACTTGATGTTGCGCCCGTTTTTTAAACTCCGCATCGCGATCAAAGCGCTCTTTGGCGGCCCGATACCACTGCATAAGCTCGCCTAGCGTGGCTTCTTTGTTCGCGGAAAACACGGTAGGGTGGTCTTCATGGAGATAGCAAATCAGCATCCCAAACTGCGTGCCAAAATCGCCAATATGGTTCAAACGGACAACATCGTGCCCTAAAAACTCAAAAAGGCGCGCCAAACTGTCGCCGATAATCGTCGAGCGCAAATGGCCAACATGCAGTTCTTTTGCCACGTTGGGAGACGAAAGCTCGACGATAATGCGCTCTTTTTGCTTAAGCGGCGCCACCCCCAACCTAGGGTCTGCCATCACCTCGGTCAGTTGCTGCGATAGAAAGGTGGGCGCTAAGGTGATGTTGATAAATCCCGGCCCAGCTACATCGAGCGTAGCGATGACTTTGTCCTCCCCTTTTTTCCATGAGGCAACCACACTTTCTGCAATAGCACGCGGGTTTTTCTGCAAAGCAGGGGCGAGCTTTAAAGCAGAATTACATTGATAGTGGCCAAAAGCTGCGCGCGTAGCCTGGGTGAGCTCAAGTGGAAAATAGGGGGTGAGGTCGGCATGTGGAAAAGCGGTTGTGAAAAGACCGGCTAACCGGCGCTCTAACACATCTCCTAAGTTATCCATCACACCCTCTTGTTATCAAGTAGCGATCGCGCAAACCCACGTGGTTTATATTGTGTTGGGCAAGGCGGCAACAGCAGGCCGCGAGTGAAAAGACGGCGCAACGTCTCTTTTTCCTACCCGGTAATTCAGCTTGTATTCAGCCAATGCTTGCGCAGCTTCAGCCGTGCAACACTGTTTGTCGTCGGCAATGCGATAAATAGCACTCAGTTGCTCGTAAATTTTCATCAATTTATCTCTGGCTTTGGCCGCATCGTATCCATGTGGTTCAAGCTCGGTGCTGACATTAATCACCCCGCCCGCATTGATGATGAAATCGGGGGCGTATAAAATACCTCTCTCAGCAAGACGTTTACCATCTTGGTCTTCATCTAACAGCTGGTTGTTCGCTCCTCCTGCCACAGCGCGACAGCGCAAGTGGGGAATGGTCTTGTGATTTAATATCCCACCTAAAGCGCAAGGTGCAAACACATCGCATTCAACGCGATAAATTTCCTCGTGAGAAACCACTTTGGCGCGATAGATCTGCGCAAGGCGCTCGACTTTGGCATCATCGACATCCTGAATGATGAGCTCTGCCCCAGCCCAAAAAAGGAAATCGGCCAATTTTCCACCCACATTGCCGACACCTTGGATCGCCACCTTCTTCCCTTCTAGCGAAGGCGAACCGTCAAGCCGATTTAACACCGATTGAATTCCTAGAAAGGTTCCACGCGCTGTAAAAGGAGAGGGATCGCCACTTCCTTCAGGCCCTTCCACCCCGGTCACATAGCACGTTTCTTGATTCATTGCCATCACATCAGCTGTCGAACAGTTCACATCTTCAGCGGCGATATAATCTCCGCCTAGCGATTCAACTGCCCGTCCAAAAGAGGCAAGAAGCGCTGGTGTTTTCTCTTTGGGGTCGGCGATAATCACGCTCTTTCCACCTCCTAAACCTGTCTGGGCAAGTGCCGACTTATATGTCATGCCACGCGCAAGACGCAAAACATCAAACAAAGCCTCATTGAATGTCGGATAAGGATAGACGCGCACACCTCCAAGAGACGGGCCCAGCGTTGTATCGTGGATTGCAATAATTGCCACCAACCCCGTCGTAGGATCTGTCACTTTGACAACTTTTTCAAATCCAGAAATGGCGAGTTTTTCGAAACTAAGCCCCATAATACCCCAAAAGCAAACTATAGCCTAAATCAAAGCGCTCACGCGCTTACGAAAAGGATACCATGTTGTGAAAGGTCATTTCAAGTCAGAAGTTTTGTATTAAAATATCTATTTTAAATAGGGGCCTGCCGATCGCGCTGCAAGCATGGGGGGGGTGACCAAAGTCAGCGCGCGCGATTTTTTTAAGGACAATCCAGCCTATATCCGTAGGC
>CAYTIT010000084.1:0-6366 GCA_964437975.1 uncultured bacterium | reverse complement strand
GCCGTCACTTGGCATGGATTTTCGCTTTTGGGTGTCATTGACACCTGGTTGAGGAACTTATTCGGATAGGTTCATAGAAATCTGTTGTAAATTAATCCCTACGCGTTGGTTGTTCTGAGATATTGTAAAATTTAAAACGAGGAGGCCCAAAGCCAAGGTGCCTATGACAACAACAACATTGAATATTCGCCTTAGAGAAGGTTTTAAGAAAGGAGGTTTGCGTTGACTAATAGCTTGGTATTTAACACCCCTATGGTCAGAGCCTACTGGTGGGTCGCTCTGCTTATCAACGATATTACTATTTGTTGGTGGAATGACTTCATTATTAATCTGATTTGACATAATATAAATTTACCAATCTGAACTTGAGCCTTTTGATTGTTATATTATATTTTCCATTTTAAACCTAGGCTGAAATAAGGTCAGCAGCAATTCCCCAAGCTATGAGCTGAGAGGGATCGTATCCCCCTGATTTTGTTTAAAACAAAATTTTAAGACAAAACGCCACTTTGCGCTTGGGATAAAGCAAAGAGCACGTTCAATAATCTGGCTTATATCTCTTAAATTTCGGGGGCTACAGAATCTTTTTTTTAAGACGTGTTCACGATCTCTTTGCAGTCTGATCGTGAAACTTGGATGTTTGTTATCCAAGTAAAGTATTTTTTCTTCCCCTTTTTTATTGGCAGGCAACCTTGATAATTTTTATCCCCAAAAACAAGCAGGCAATACTGATAACGACACTAAGGGCTGCATAGGATAACGCAGTCCAGCAAGCGCCTTTTTCATAGAGCAAGCCAAACTCTAAAGCGAAAGCCGAAAAGGTTGTGAACCCTCCTAGAAATCCTTGAATAAGGAAATGGCGGATCGTTAAAGAGGGATTTCCATACAATGTCATAAGCCCTGTCAAAATTCCGAGCATAAAGCACCCCAGGACATTAATAAAAAAGATTTTTAAAGGAAGTTGCAAAAAAAAGGGCGGTAAGATCTGCATTAAACCGACGCGAGCGATAGCGCCTGCAGCTCCTCCTAACCCAATCCAAAGAAAAGAGCTATCCATGCTATTCCACACTGGCTGCGTTCAAAGAAGGAAGAGGGAGGGGGCCCTGGCCAAGACTTAACCTTAAAGCACGCGCTCTGCGCATGGTAGCTTGGACAAGGTGTGGGCGTCTTTCCATCACACGATCTGCCACTTTGAGGGTTGGCCTCATTGTACTCGCTTTCCCTTTGCAAGATCAACGATCTTGTGCGCCTTTCAAACGATTTTGGTCAACGTGGCGCTCTTCATCGCTAAAATGGAGCGTTTTCAGTACAGAAAGGGCATAGTGCCTTTGGACGGCGTTGACTAGGTTTTTTCTTTCTTTTTTGTTGGCGAGAGCTTTTTCGTTTTTTTCCAATCCTTGCTTTTTCGACAAAGACGAAGGCGCCTTAGGGCTTCCCCTAAGGACGGATTGTAGATGTGTCTTGCCGCGTCTAGGTTCCTTATCGGGCGATCTCATCTAATATAAGGGAAAAAATATATTAAGGGAGCTTCTTATTTTCTTCGCTTCTCGAGAGAGAAGCCCATGCTTGAGTTACGCTCGGTATGTTTTAACTGGAAGCTTGGCGGCGAATTTCAGCTGCAATAATGGCAAAAGCGCAGGCGACGTTGAGGGAGTTTTTGGCGCCGACTAGGGGGATGGAGATCACCTGATCAGCGTGTTGAAGGGCCTTGTGAGATAGACCATATTCTTCATTGCCTAAAAGGAGCGTGAAGGGGTGTTGAGGAAACGTGACGTCGTAATAGGGGCGGGCGTGTGCAAGAGTTTCAAGGGCAATGAAGGGGTGAGGGCAGGCTTCAAGAGAGGCTTTTTTAGCGGGAACGTAGAGGGAGGCGCCCATCGCCCGTTTTTGCACTTTGGGGTGGTTATGATCAGGCGTTTGCGCCGAAAAAACGATCGTTCCAAGGCGGAGCGCTTCTGTTGTGCGCACAATGCTGCCGACGTTATGACTCGATCGGAGGTGGTCGAGATAGATGGTAATAGGCAAAAAAGGGGTTGTCGAATCAAGGTGGTCAGGTGTTCTCGATAAAGAAAGAAAGTTCTCTTCGCTGAGTGATACAGCACTTTCATTGAGGTGGAAGTGGAACCGGTTGGAAAGTGCTTCAAAGGTAGATTCGACAGGAGGAAGGTGGAGCGCGTGTTCAAACGCCTGGTAACGCGCAAAGTACATTTTTGCCTGAGCCC
Organism: uncultured bacterium; assembly: GCA_964437975.1. Classification (GTDB taxonomy): domain Bacteria; phylum Chlamydiota; class Chlamydiia; order Chlamydiales; family Simkaniaceae; genus JBCCHO01. Next base: position 4,144 of record CAYTIT010000084.1, on the reverse strand, counting down.
CAGTAGAGGTGATGAAAAAACGGAGCAGTTGTGCGGCCTGTTTATGTTGAGTTTTTCGCGAAAGGGCTAAAATTTTTTTAGACCCGTTCATAACTCGCGCGTCGCAAGATAGTCATCTAATGTCCCCGCGACGAGGTGAATGCCGTCGTGTTCAAAGGCGATAATTTTTGTCGCCACTTCGCTAATCAGATCGCGGTTATGCGAGGCGAGGATCACTGTCCCTTTGAAGTCGGCAAGACCCCATCCGAGAGCCGAGACCGATTCGAGGTCGAGGTGGTTACTCGGTTCGTCGAGCAGGAGTGTATTGGCTTTGCTCATCATCAGAGCAGCAAAGATCAAGCGCGCTGTTTCGCCGCCAGAGAGTTTAGAGATCTGCTTAAAGGCATCATCGCCGGGGAAGAGCATTTTGCCCATGGCGCTGCGCACTTCTTGGTCGTAGGCGTGAGGCGCCTTTTTTTTCAGCCAGTCAAAAGCGGCTATTTTTTCTTGCTTGTCGATGACTTCGGTGTGGTTTTGAGGGAAGTAACCCATTTCAACTTGGTGGCCGACGTGGACAGTGCCTTCGTTAGGGGAAAGGTGGCCAGCTAACAGTTTAAGCAGCGTTGTCTTGCCGCGGCCATTGTTGCCGATGATCGCGAGTTTATCGCCTTTTTCGATTTCAAGAGACAAAGCCTTAATGACCGGGTGGGCATCGTAGGCAAAAAAGAGCTTTTTTGCTTTGAGAACAGTTTTCCCTGACGCCTTTTCGGGAAGAGAAAAGCGGATGTAGGGGCGTTGAATATTCGATTTTTTGAGCTCTTGAGGTTGGAGACGGTTGATTTCGCGCACGCGCGACTGAACTTGAGAAGCGCGCGATCCAGCGCCAAAGCGGGCGACAAATGTTTTTAAGTGGGCGATTTTCTTTTCGCGGCTTTTTGTTTCTTGCTCTGCGCGGTCGCGTATCGCTGTTTTTGCAACGAGCATCGAGTCGTAGTTGCCCGGATAAATGATGACTGTTTCGTAGTCAATATCAGCTGTATGTGTGGTGACACTATTGAGAAAGTGGCGATCGTGGCTGACAACAATCAGTGTGCCTTGATAGCCAGCGAGAAAGTGTTCGAGCCAGCCGATAGATTCGAGGTCGAGGTGGTTAGTCGGCTCGTCTAGAAGAAGCGCTTCAGGAGAGCCAAAAAGGGCTTGGCATAGCAGGACGCGAAACTGCAAGTCTGTTGGAATTTCTTTGAGGAGTTTGTCATTTAAGCTGGCATCGATGCCCATGCCACTTAAGAGAATTTCCGCGCTCGATTCAGCGCTGTAGCCATCTTCTTCAGCAATCACCTCTTCGAGTTCAGCAAGCCGCATCCCGACAGCGTCTGTCATTTCCTCTTCATAGAGAGCGTCGCGCTCGGTCAAAGTTTGCCATAAACGGTCATTGCCCATGATGACGACGTCGAGGACCTTTATATGATGGAAAGACTCTGTTTGTTGTTTGAGAAAACCCACTTTCTTTGGCAGGGCGACTTTTCCCGATGTCGGATCTTCGACTCCCATCATGATTTTCAGCAGGGTTGACTTACCAGCGCCATTGGGCCCCGTTAGGCCATAGCGGTGTCCGGTGTTGAAAGCGACGCAGACATCTTCAAAGAGGACGCGCGTGCCGAGTTTTTTCGAAAGATTATCAAGACTAATCATCGTTAACCTTTTGAGGTGTTTGGCTGCCACTAGCGAGCGGCGGGAAACCTCATGTGTAAATGTGCCAAATAGTGTAGCATAATGAGGAGAGAGCGGCAAGAAAAGACCGAAAGAATGGAAGAAAAGGATTTAATTGCGGCGGGGCGACGTTTTCTCGCTTACTTGAAAGCGGAACGGGCAGTATCAGAGCATACGCTTCGGGCGTACCAAGCCGACTTGACAGCATTTAAAAACTATCTTGAAGATGAGCACATCAAGAGACCACCGGCAGAACAAACACCTCCGTTTAGGGCTCTTCTCTCTTCTAAAGAGGTGGCGGTTTCCATTCCTATTGAAGCACTTGATCGCAAAGCTGTGCGCAGCTATCTCGCTGCGCTTCATCAGCGTGGCCGTGTTAAAAAGACCTTGCACCGCCACCTTTCGACGTTGCGCTCTTTTTTTCGCTACCTCGTAACGATCGGATGGATCGAGCGCCACCCAATGGAAGGCATGGTGTCGCCTAAGTTGGGGCGGCCGATTCCCGTTGCGTTAACTTATGCGCACATTGAACACCTATTTTCGCTCCCATCCACCGATACCGCTCTTGGGTGTCGCGATCGGTGCGCGATGGAGCTTTTTTATAGCTCTGGGTTGCGCGTTGGCGAGCTTGTTGCGCTCGATCTTTCTGATCTCGATTTAGAAGAGCGGGCAATGCGCGTTAAAGGGAAGGGGAAAAAAGAGCGCCGCATCCCGATCACGCCGTGTGCCGTTGTGTGGATTCAGCGGCATCTTTCTTATCGAAAAACGTACTGCGTCGATGGGGAAAGAGCCCTTTTCCTGAACCGGTTTGGTAGGCGCTTATCCGCCCGCTCGGTCGATCGGATGTTTGAAAAATATGTGCGTCAAAGTGGGCTAGTCGAAAAGGTGACGCCCCACAGTATTCGCCATACGATTGCCACCCACTGGCTTGAAAATGGAATGAATTTGAAGTTAATTCAAGCTCTTTTGGGCCACGCTTCTTTGAAAGCAACGACCGTGTATACGCGGGTTTCAACGCGCCTTAAGAGGGAAGTTTACGAGAAGGCTCATCCTCGTGCTCGGGTGAAGCAAACACAATCTCGTTCCAAGTAGTCGCCTTGGCAAGGGGTTTGGCCTTAGGACGGCTTGGGGGTGCTTTTTTCTTTAGATGGAAAAAAAGCGGGGTACCTCGGAAACGGTAGGTGGTGCGTAGTTGGTTGATCAAGTATTTTTTATACGTCGACGTCATCAACGAAGGCGTATTGACAAAAAGGACAAAGCGCGGCGGAGCGACGCTAATTTGAGTGAGATAGTAAATGCGCAGCCGCCTTCCCTGTTGCATGGGCGGGGGCGCTTTTTGGATCGCTTTTTCTAAGTAGTGATTGAGCTCTCCAGTGGGAATGCGCATCGTGCGGTCATGATCAATCGCTTCGAGCAGCGGGAAAAGGCGATTGAGACTTTTTCCTGTTTTCGCCGAACCAAACAGGGTCGGACAATGTTCGGTAAAAGGGGCGCTGCGGCGCACGGCGCGTAGACACGGCTCCATTTGGTACCCAGACACTAAATCCCACTTATTGAAGAGGAGTAAACACCCTTTCCCAGCAGCTTCCACAAGAGAGAGCATCCGTTTTTCTTGCGTGGTTAAGCCTGCGCATGCATCGAGGACGACAAGGCAAATATCGGCGCGTTGGATGGCTCGCTCTGTGCGCAAAGCGGCAAATTTTTCGACAACCTCTTTTTCGGCTTTCTTGCGGCGAATACCTGCTGTGTCAATCCACTCGAATAGCCGACCGCCCACCCTTAGCTGCGCATCGATTGCATCGCGTGTCGTGCCAGCTTCATCGCTCACGAGGCTGCGCTCTTCGCTTAGCAAGGCGTTCAGGAGAGTCGATTTTCCCACATTGGTGCGCCCAATCAGCGCGATCCGAAGGGGGGTGTCATCATCTGCTAGGTCAGCATGGCGCTTTGCCGTGGCAGCGATGAGCGGTTCAAGAAGTTCGGCGATATGGAGGCCGTGACTTGCCGATACAGCAACAAGGAGGGAAAGACCCAAGCTAAAAAAGGGAGCGATGAGCCCTTCTTGCTCAACGCTATCGACTTTATTGACCGCCAAGCAAACGGGCTTATCTAAGGCGCGAATCAGACGCGCGACCTCTTCGTCGAGAGTCGTTACGCCGACTTGGGCATCGACAACCATAATAAGTGCATCGGCTTCTTCAATGGCGATTTCTGTTTGCCTTTTGACCAGCCGGTGGAGGGGCTCTTGGCTGCGCGCATCGATGCCACCTGTATCGATCACCTCAAACGGCGTATTAAAAAGTTCAGCTTTCCCGTAAATCCGGTCGCGTGTAACCCCTTCACGTTCATCAACAATAGAGACTCTCTTCCCGACAATCCGATTAAAAAGGGCCGATTTCCCCACATTGGGGCTGCCTACAAGTGCGATTTTAATCACATCCCTCCTAGCGGCGTTGAT
>CAYTIT010000083.1:0-6394 GCA_964437975.1 uncultured bacterium | reverse complement strand
AGAAGAGCTTTTGACCTACGGTGCACTCGCTTCCAAAGAGGGCGATGACCCCATTGATGCAGCGATTTTTGCCTCACTTCCCCATCCCGAGCTCATTCAAGGATATCAGTGCGACACCTTCATTCCGTTTGACCCTGTTAGCAAGAAAACAGAGGCGCACGTAACAACAAATCAAGGGCAAGCACTCATGGCAGCCAAAGGCGCGCCCCAAGTGATTCTCGCCCTTTGCACCCCTGTCGATGCTTTGGTCAAAGAGGTCAACCAAGCGGTCGATGACTTGGCATCGCACGGGTTCCGCACGCTAGGTGTCGCTAAGAAAGAGGCCGGAGGTGGGTGGCACTTTCTCGGTCTTATTCCCCTTTTTGATCCGCCACGCGATGAAACAAAACAAACCATTCACGCCATCAAAAGTATGAAAGTTGATATCAAGATGGTTACAGGAGATCATACAGCGATAGCCCGCGAAACAGCCCTCACACTCGATCTCGGATCGACGATCATGCCAGCAAGTGAAATGGCCAAGAAAGGGGAACCCTTGTGCGAAGAGGTCAATGGATTTTCCGAGGTTTTTCCCGAGCATAAATTCGATATCGTTAAACGTTTTCAGCACAATCACCACATCGTCGGTATGACAGGTGATGGGGTAAATGACGCTCCAGCATTAAAGCAAGCCGACATCGGCATTGCAGTTGCGAACGCAACAGATGCCGCTCGCTCAGCTGCTGATCTGATTTTGACCCAACCCGGGCTGATGGTCATCCAAGAAGCCATCAGCGAAGCGCGACGCATTTTTAGTCGGATGAAAAGTTATGCGATGTACCGCATCAGTGAGACCTACCGCCTCCTCCTTTTTCTTCTTCTATCGATGCTCGTTTTCGATGCGCATCCGCTCACTGCAGTCATGATCATTGCTATTGCCCTACTCAACGACATTCCTATCATGGCGATTGCTTACGACCACATGAAAGTCGACCCCGACCCTGTCTCATGGAACATGATCGAAGTCTTTACCGTGGCCATTAGCTTAGCTTGTATTGGGGTTGTGTCGACTTTTGGCCTTTATTGGATCGGCGACCGCTGTTGGGACTTTAGTCCTGATCAAGGGCGCACGCTGGCCTTCATGGCAATTTTATGCGGCGGCAACTTAACCATCTATTTGACACGGAATCAGGGATTAGTGTTTGCGCGCCCGCTGCCCGAGAGGAAGTTTTTCCTTGCGACGCTCTTTTCGCAACTTGTCGGAACACTTCTTGCTGTTTACGGGCTCGGCACAGCTGACTTTGTCGGTATTGGTTGGTCTTATGTCGGCCTTTCATGGATCTATATTGCGGTGTGGTTTGGCCTAACCATTCTCGTGAAAAGGGGAGTCTACGCCCTACTCAATCTTCACTCTGCGGTTCATTTTTCAGATCCTTAGGTTGGTTAGGGGGGGTTAACCTCTGCATGAGCCGAGAAAAGGCAATCGAGAAAATAAGCGGGCAAAGCCATTCAGCACAGTTAGCAACTTTAACAACTGTATCAAAGGCGCACCCAGAAATAAAAGGGTGAGAAAGGCTTGCTGTCCACCTAATCAACTGTTTATTGCCCAAAAACCCCACCATTTTTTCAGCGCTCGTGCGCGCAACATATTTCGTATAGATAGGGCCGTAGTTGAGAACAAGCCCTTTAGCTAGCTTGCCAATCGCCCAGCCGACCAAGGTACTACAAAGTCCTGGGTAAGGCCTTAAAGTGACTAAGTATGATCCGAGACTGTTCATCATCCTCCTGATGCGCGGGAAACCTCTTGTTCAAACAAGAGGAGGAAACGCATAATTTCTATGGTTGAAATGCATTGCTTTAACAACTTCGTCTATAACGACCGTGACGGCCACCATCTCCCTCTTTTTTATTAGCCCACCTGGGCCCTAAGTAGAGAAAACCTCCTTTGGTTAGAGTTGTTGCCTAGGGTTTTTCTAACGACATCCCCGATCGGTAAAGCAACATTTCAGCGACACTATGTTGAGTGTCTGGGACATCTTCGTAAGCCATAATAAGAGTTGGGTAGTCATCAAAAAAGTGCACGCCAAAAGGGTTGCCAAAAAAAGCGACAATCACGTTACAGGCATAGGGTTGCAGAGCATCGATGAAGCGGATAAGCGGTGCGGATAGACCATGAACGCGAAAATGCTCGACCTCTTTTATTTGACGTTGGCTGTTAAGCAGCCGTATTTCGACGATGCGACGCGGATCTGCCGGGTGAACAGCTAAAATAACAGCTGGATAGGCGGCTATTTTCTCAAGCAACCTCGTTGCTTCTACTCGATGATCGCCAGTAGACGAAAAACAAAAAGTATCGACTGTCAACACCTGCTTGAGCTTGTTTAAGCATGCATGTGAAGAGGGCTGCCCCAATTGGATATAGGCAATAGAGTCGGTTGCGGCAACAGCAAGGGGAAGGAGGTGCTTTCGATCGCGCATGCATGTCACTGCTTTTTGGTACAAGGTGGTCTTTAATTTTTTTGCAGCAGGAGAGTGCAACTGTTTTGCTAAAGGGAGGTCGACAAGGCGTTGGCGGTGCAAGTTGACTTTTTCCTTTAACTGCAAAATTTTTAAGACCTTTTCGTCGATCTCTTGTTCGCTTATTTTGCCATTAGCTAATGCCTTCTTCAACGTTTGGTGAGCTCGTGGAAGATCTTGCGGCATCAATAACATGTCATTTCCTGCAAGAAAGGCACTTAAAACAATCGCTTCATCAGAAAAATACTTCGTAAGCGCTTTCATGCGCAAAGCGCCGCTTAACACTAACCCGTTAAACCCTAACTCCCGCTTCAATATTCCCTTGATAACCCGTGACGACAAACTAGACGGTTTCTGTGGGTCAGGCTCTAGAGAAGGAATCAATACATGCTCTGTTTGAATAGATAAAACACCCGCTTTAATTGCTTCAGCAAACGGGTAGAGCTCGACCTCTTGCAGCCGCTTTTTGTGATGGCAGCTGTAGGGGAGAGCGAGGTGGGGATCGGTTGTCATATCGCCGAGGCCTGGAAAATGTTTAGCTGAAGCGATGATCCCAGAGTCTTGTAGCCCTTGAATCATCGCAATCCCCTTGGCTGCAACCTGCTCAGGAGAACGTCCAAAAGAGCGGATATTAATGACGGGGTTGGCTGGCTCTGTATTGACATCGAGGACAGGACTTAAATTCATGTGGACGCCGATGAGCTTAGCTTGTCTGCCTATTTCCTTCCCGAGCTCATAAATAAGGCTTTGATCATCAATCGCGCCTAGCGTGATATTTTTTGGAAATTGCATGCAGTCGCCAAGTCGCATTGCAAGTCCCCACTCTAGATCTTGTGCAATCAACAGCGGGTACTTGCTGCGATGTTGATAGTGGTTAGTTAGGGCGACTTGCTTTCTACTGTCACTCGGGCCAACGTAGGCAATTCCTCCGATGCAGTAGTGAGCGATGTCGTGATCAAGGTCTTTGATGACGGTGCTTTTCCCGATTTCTTTTTGTGCAAACTCGGGGTCGACATATCCTGCAACCATAAAAAGCTGCCCGATTTTTTCATCCAACGACATCGCTTGGAGCGTTTGATATGCCCAAGTGTGAGTGTCAGTTGAGCTAAGAGGGGCATGAACAATCAATAAAAAGGAGAAAAAAAGAAAGAAGGTTGTGCTAAGAAAGGCCATGTGATCGATCCTAAAGGTGCGCTTCGTAGATTATCTAGAAGTTTTGGCCACAAGTTGGGAACAGACGGCGCTTGTCGGTTCTGTCTCCATTTGCTAAAGCAGTTTACCGTCATATTTTTTGTTGTCAACTCAAGAAGCATATGTTATATCGATCCTGATGTAAAAAGCGGGTTGTTGCCGCCAGGGGTGTTAGGGATCCTCTTGCAAGCTCAGCACACAAACAATGGTCGAGACTGAAAGGCTAGGTGGCAATGATCACAAAGAGCTATGCTCCTATTCGACAGATCCTTCCTTGTTTATTTGCTATCATCATTGACTGTTTAGGCTGGGGCCTTGTTTATCCGATCATTACAGCACTATTTACGGATCCTTCGAGTGGCATCACAACGCCTCAGTATCGCAACTTTGATTTAGGTCTTGGCTATCTTTTCTATCCTTTTTTTATGCTTTTTGGCGCCTCTTTTATGGGAGACTTATCTGATCGCTTTGGGCGAAAAAAGGTCATCGCGTTGTGCATGGTTGGGATCAGTGTGAGCTTTGTTTTTATGGGGATAGGAATGGTGATCTCATCGCTGACTCTTTTTCTCATCGGGCGGGCCCTATCGGGGTTAATGGCGGGGAGTCAACCGATTGCCCAAGCAGCAGTTGCCGATCTTTCGAGTCCAGAAACAAAAGCCTATAACATGAGTTTAATGACTCTGATCAGTTGTATTGGGCTGATTCTTGGCCCCTTGATAGGAGGCATCTTCTCAAATCCTAACATTTCGGCCTCTTTTGGGCTGGCTACCCCGTTTTTTATTTCAGCGGGGATGGCCTTAGTCGCCTTTGGCTGGATTGCGATAGGGTTTTCTGAAACCTATATCCCCACCCATCAAAGACCATTGAGTGTAGCGCGTCCTATTGTTGTTTTAATTCAAGCTTTTCACCATCCCCTTTTGCGCTTTCTCATTCCCATCTTTGCCCTGATGCAAACTGGATTTGGGTTGTTTTTTACCCTTATTTTTCTCCGCCTTAAAGAAGCGTTTGGTTATACAAGCTTTCAACTGGGGCTTTTTAGCGGATTTATCGGACTCTCTTTAGCGATGGGCACTTTGGTGGTGACTCCTTTGTGTTTAAAAAAATGGAGTGTTAGCAAGCTCGCAACGACCTTTTTGATCGGCGCAGCTTGTTTCGAAGTGTGGAACGGCTTGAACCGCAATGAAGTGATGACATGGGTCCTTGCGTTACTTTGCAGCCTCAGTAATGTCGTGGCTTATGCAATGTTGATGACAACATTTTCGAATGTTGGGAATCAAGACTCGCAAGGATGGGTCATGGGGATTTTTGGAGCAACCATAGCCGTGTCGTTTACTTTTGCTGGGGCATCGCCTAACTTGCTCGGTTTTGTTAGCGTTAGATTTTTAATCGTTTTAGGGGGATGCTTGATGGGGGTCAGCGGACTGGGAATGGCTTGGCTGAGGCGAAGGCTCAAAGACTGAAAACCGAAGCTACCAGCTTAGGGCATAAGGCTTCAAGGCTTTGAAGAAAAATATTAACCCATCTTGCCATAAAAATATTTTGTCACATAGGGCATGCCTATGACTATAGCACAGTTCGCACAGTCGAATAATGTACTTATGATGAACTGACGCTGCGCGTCTCGTTGCGGGCCACCTGTATAAGACTCCACATCACAATCAAATGACACCGCCGGCAAAAAACTCTTTATAATTTGTGAAGTAGGTCCAAAGCGGGCTATTAATTGATCATTTATACGCTTTTGTAATGAGGGAAGGTGGTTAAAATAAACTTGTGTATTTCCTTTAACTTTTTCACACATTGCGTTCCAAAAAGGAACATCCACCTTTGGATTCCTAAGAGTGGATTCGCGTAGAAATTCAAGGCACGATACTGCCATTACTGCCAGCGCAAGATCGAGCAGCCGTTGACTGACCAATGCCACTAAGTGAGTTGCTGATGTCGCTGAGAGAGCTTTTATTGGAGCAATAGGAATACGAGTTCTTGTCGAGCCAATAAGAAAGTCTATGGCAAGAATAGTGGCGGTCCCTAGCCCCAAAATCACATATTTTTTTTTAGGAGTAACGCACACTTCTCTGTAATAATTTTTTAAAAAGGCGACATATCGGCGAAATAACTTTTGAATGTAGTGGATCTTCCCCGTTACGGGACCATACATTCTCACTCCTTTCGTAATAGTGGCTTGATTAACGGGCCTCAAAGGAAGGCGATAAGATTGCTGGATTGAACGTTCTCTCTGCTGTAGAAAAGTTATAAACAGTTGGGATATTAACTCGTCGAATTCACGGTTTTCGTTTATGATTTGTTTAAAATTGTTTAACGACGATATGGTTCCACTATACATAAAACATAATTTATCATAGAAATACGTACACACCGATCTCATTTTCTTGCCCTCATTTCTTTGACTACAAAAGGTAGATCAATTGAAATTGGAAAATAAATTTACACAGGAGCTGCAATAGCCCTGAATTTGTCCCTCGATTCTATGCTCATCACGATTCAAAGTCAAAGTGAGAATGCACATTTGACGGGGTTGAGCCGATGATAACATGTAATATTTTTTTTACAAAGTACCTAGCTTCAGGCATTTGCTACTCCGGATCAAACCAGATGATTTTATATGGAAAGAGGTCCATCTAGCTCCCATTCAGTTTTCTCCTCCGAGGTTCCCATTTGATCCATCCTTTTTGACCAACTTTAACGC
>CAYTIT010000082.1:0-6400 GCA_964437975.1 uncultured bacterium | reverse complement strand
CATAATCCTTGTTTTTGTTTTACTGAGGTGGCATGGCCAAGTGGTAAGGCGGGAGCCTGCAAAGCTCTTATCCCCAGTTCGAATCTGGGTGCCACCTTTGCTTAATTTCCTCGCATGTTCTTTCTTATCTCGACCCCAATTGGGAACTTATCTGATATCAGCACGCGCGCTGTAGAAACGCTTCGAGCTTGCGATACCCTTTTGTGTGAAGATACTCGCGTCAGTCGCACTTTGCTGCGAGCTCATCAAATAGAAAAGCCTTTGCTCAGTTGCCATGCTTTTAACGAACGGAAACGAGAAGCCCATGTGATCGATCTTCTTCGCCAAGGGCGCTCGGTTGGCCTTATTTCCGATGCGGGAACACCTGCACTTTGTGATCCCGGAGCACGACTCGTCGACCGGTGTCATCAAGAAGGGATCCCCGTGCGCGCCATTCCAGGACCGTGTGCGCTCATCACTGCCCTCAGCCTTTCTGGCTATGTCGGCGCGCCCTTCCAATTTGTCGGCTACTTGCCGCGAAAAAAGGGGCCACTCACCCGACTTTTTGACGCGATGTTGCACTATCATGGCGCTTCGATTGCTTACGAAACGCCACACCGGTTATTAAAAACGCTCGCCCTCTTGAAAGAGCAAGCCCCCCACGCCCCCCTTTTTCTCGTCAAGGAACTCACCAAGAAGTATGAAAGCCATTTTCGAGGGACCGCCACCTCTCTTTGGACCTCCCTGTCGACAGCGACGATTAAAGGAGAGTGGGTCTTGGTCTTATTGCCTCTTTCTTCAAACTCTTTACCTCAAGGACTCGCTTCATGATTACCGCTCTTGTTGTCGCCCTCTACGCCGAAGCGCGCCCACTTATCGATCATTTTCGGTTGAAAGCCCTCGCGCATCCGACTCTTTTCCCCATCTGGAGTCATGACACGGTTGTCCTTATTATTTCAGGGGTAGGCAAAATCCAAGCGGCGGCAGCTGTCAGCTATCTTGCCGGTATTTACCGAGACGAACCGATCGACAGCTGGCTGAATATTGGCATCGCCGGCCACCGTTCCTTGCCCATCGGCACCCCAACACTGGTGCACAAAATTACCGATGCCTCGCGCAACATCTCTTTTTTCCCCAGCTTTGCTTTTGTCCCTACATGCGCCACCTACCCTTGCTTGACAGTCGATCAACCGACAAACGCTTACCCTGAAGATGCCTTGTGCGAAATGGAAGGCTCAGGCTTTTATCCCCTCGCGGCAAAAATTGCCCCTCTTGAAACGATTCACTTGTTTAAGGTCATTTCCGACAACCGGGACAACTCCTCACACAACATCACAAAAAAACAAGTGGAAACCCTCATTGGCGCCCAGGTTGGCCCTATTGATGCGGTGATTGCAGAAATGTGCCACCTTGCTAAAGATTTAATGCCGCACGACGTCCCTTTACTCGACGTTTTTTTAAAAAAGTGGCACTTTACCACGTGTCAAACGCAAAACCTTAAAAAGGCACTGCAGCGGTGGCACGTTTTATTCCCCGACCAGGTGATTTTATCACAAGACATGCTCAGTTGCCCAACAGCTGACAGCGTGCTCGCTCTTTTGGAGCAAAAACTGACCAACTGCCCCCTCCCCCTCTCATGATGTACATTGAAGAAGCTCTACGCGATCACCCGCATGTGAAACGGATCCAAGCCCAGCGGACAAAACAACCTGTGATTTGGATCGGCCATTACGGAGAAATTTTTAACCGACACTCCCAAAACTTTCGGATGCAAAAAAAACGGCCTGCTTTCATTTTAGCAAAAAAAGAGGGCTTACGCGTCCACACCACCCCCGCTACCTATGGAATAGGGCGCCCTTATAACTACTATTTTTCACATATTCTCAACTGCCCCTTCGATTGCCGCTACTGTTTTCTTCAAGGAATGTACCGCTCGGCGCACTATCTCCTTTTTATGAATCACGAAGATTTTCAATCTGATATGGAAAAGGTCATCGTCCCACATGAAACAACCTTTTTTTCGGGCTATGACGGCGATAGCCTTGCCTTTGAAACGCACACTGGATTTTTAACCTCGTTCCTCCCTTTTTTCCAGTCTCATCCTGAAGCTGAACTCGAAATACGGACAAAAAGCAGCGCAATCGCCCCCCTCCTTAACACACAACCGTTGCCTAATGTCGTGATTGCCTACAGCTTGAACCCAGCTCCCCTCGCCCAAGCTTTTGAAAAGAAGGCCCCCTCTCTTGAAGCGCGGCTGAAGGCTCTTTTGCTTCTTCAGAAAAAGGGGTGGCCCATCGGCTTGCGCTTTGACCCTATTCTCTATGTTTCTCAGTTTTCCACCTTGTACCGCACCTTGTTTCACACAGTGTTCACAACTCTTGACCCGACCTTGATTCACTCAGTCACCTTGGGAACTTTTCGCTTGCCCAAACCCCTTTATAAAAAGATGTGGCGCACTCTCGCCGGGCGCGAACCTCTCCTCGCACAGTGTAGCGAGCGAAGCAACGACAAAATGGGGCTTCCCGCAACGCGCGAAAAAGAGATGCTCGCTTTATGCAAGCAGGAAATTCTCAAATGGATACCAAACAAGAGGCTATTTGTATGTCAGTAAAAAAAAGACGGGTTCTCGTGACAGGGTCGAGCTCGGGAATCGGTCGCGCTATCACTTTACACCTTCTCGATCAGGGCCATACAGTTTGGGGGATTTCCCGCAGCAGCCAACAAGACATTGATCACCCACGATTTAACTCTTTTCCGTTCGACCTTACGCGTCTCAAAACGGCCCATGCAAAAGATTTTTCCCCTTTTGAACCCGTTGATGCCCTTATATGCAACGCCGGCCAAGGACTTTTTGGCCATCTCGAAACGTGTTCGATTGCCGCTATTCAAAAAACGTTTGAGATCAATACGCTCAGCACAATCTATCTTGTTAAGCACCTTTTGCCTACCCTAAAGCAAAAAGACCTTGCCGATATTATCTTTATCGGTTCGCGCGCTGCGCTGGCGGGGAAAAAAGAAGGAAGCATTTACTGCGCTTCTAAGTTCGCCTTGCGCGGATTTGCGCAGAGCTTGCGCCTTGAGTGCGCTTCTTCTTCTGTTCGCGTTGCTACCATTCAGCCTGGCATGGTGCGCACCCCTTTTTTCAATCAACTTTCTTTTGAACCCCAAGAGGGAAAAATGCATGCGCTCGACCCGCGCGAAATCGCCCGCACTGTTGAGTTAATTTTAGCGTCTCCCCCTGAAGCCGTTTTTGATGAGATTGTCCTCTCACCACACAAGCACGCCGTCAAGAAAAAACCCAACTCACAAGCTGATGGCGATGAGTAGCCCCTCTTTTTTTAAGATGGGGTTTTTTGAGGTTCTTCAACCTCGACCTCTTCATCGTTAAATGTACACCCTTCTTCGATCAGGGCATCGATCAACCCGATATCGTAGTTTCCAGAGTGAAACGCTGGGTGGTTTAACATAAACTGATGAAAGGGGATCGTCGATTTGACCCCACCAATATGAAACTCGCGCAACGCGCGTTGCGCGATGCGAATAGCTTCTTCGCGATCTTTTCCCTTCACGATCAGTTTGGCAATCAATGAGTCGTAAAAAGGGGGGATACGGTATCCCGAATAGCATGCGCTATCAATTCTCACGTGAGGCCCGCCCGGTGGAATATAATACTCGAGGAGACCAGGCGAAGGGCGAAATTGATGAGCTGGATCTTCGGCATTGATCCGGAGCTGAAAAATGTGTCCCTTAAATGCAATGTCTTTTTGCTCATAGCCGAGTTTTTCCCCTTGAGCCATCTTGATCTGCTCTCTAAGAAGGTCCACTCCAGTCAACTCTTCTGTGATGGTATGCTCGACCTGAATGCGGGTATTCACTTCCATGAAGTAAAAGTTTCTTTCTTCATCGAGCAAAAACTCTACCGTCCCCACAGTATGGTAGTTTGCCGCCTGGACAATCCGCTTTGCCGCTTCGCCAAGCTCTTTGCGCATCTCTGGGGTTAGGAGTGGGCTCGGCGCCTCTTCGATCAGTTTTTGTCGCCGCCGCTGAATCGTGCAGTCGCGCTCTCCAAGATAAATGCAGTGACCGTCACGATCTCCGAGGACTTGAACTTCGACATGCCGCGGTCGCACGATCATTTTTTCGAGGTAAATATCGGGATTGCCGAACGAAACCTCAGCTTCGGCGCGGGCAGCAGCAAATTTGCGCTGAAAATCGTCGCGATTATATGCTATCCGAATTCCCTTACCACCACCCCCAGCGCACGCTTTAATGAAGACAGGAAAACCTATCTCTTCAGCGTCTTTGAGTGCGTCATCGAGTGATTCGACAATGCCTTTTGACCCGGGAATCACAGGACAATTGACTTGTTGAGCTAACGCTTTTGCAGCTGCTTTGTTTCCTAAAAGAGCAATCGCTTTCGATGAGGGGCCGATAAAAGTTAACCCCGACGTTTCGCAAATCGACGCAAAGTGGGCATTTTCACTGAGAAATCCATAACCCGGATGGACAGCATCCGCTCCTGTAATTTCGCAAGCTGAAACAATATGCGGAATTTTCAGGTAGGACTGCCCTGCAGGCGGCTCGCCGATGCACACAGCTTCGTCTGCGTGAAGCACGTGAAGCGCTTCGGTATCGGCTTTCGAATAAACAGCAACTGTTTTGAGCCCTAAATCGTGACAAGCCCGAATGATGCGGACGGCAATCTCACCGCGATTGGCGACTAAAACTTTTTTCATCCCACCTCGACAATTTCAAAGAGTTTTGTTCCAAAGTCCACGGGGTTGGCATTTGTGATGAGGACAGAGGCAATTTTTCCCTTTTTTCCCGCTTTGACTTCGTTCATCACCTTCATGGCTTCGATAATACACACGACAGTTCCCTCATCGACAAGATCTCCAACTTGAACAAAAGGGCCTGCTTCAGGCGATGCACCGCCGTAAAAGGTTCCCACCATGGGCGAGGTAATATAGGTTGCATCTCCTTTATGCTCTACTTCAACGACTTTTTCTTTAGGCAGTCCTTCTCTTCGTTGCACCATCGGCGACGCCGCAACAGCTCCTTCGTCGCGCCGGCTTTCTTGAGGTGCCCACATCTCTTCACGTTCGAGTTTAATTTCAAATCCTTTTTCGTTTTTCACCTCGAGCTTTTTGACCCCTTTTTCTTCCATGGCGCTCATCAGGGCTTTCATTTCTTCTAAATTCACAATGATCTGTCCTTCCTTCTTCCTTAAATACGCTGGATATACTCTCCAAGTTGCGTATCGACTTTAATGATATCCCCTACTTCAACAAAAAGGGGCACTTCAACTTTTGCTCCTGTTTCGAGCGTAGCAAGCTTGCTCGGATTCGAAACAGAGACATTGGATTTGAGGGGCTCTGTTTTCGCTACCATCAGCTCTAAAAACTGGGGGAGTTCAACCGAAAAAATGGTTTTTCCATAAAATTTCGTTTTTACTTGCGTCCCTTCTTTGAGGTAGTTGACCTTGTCTCCGACAACTTGCGCAGAGACGAGCACCTCTTCAAGCTCATCAACATCGAGAAAGAGGTACGCTTTCCCCTCTAAATACAAAAATTCTAATGTCCGCTCATGCAGCCCGACTTCTTCGATGGCTTGGTCGAGCTTAAAATTTTTTTCAATCAGCTCTTCAGTAATCAGATTCCGCAGCTTCGTTTTCATGAACGGAACCCCTTTAGCAACCGAGACTTTGACGCTCGATTCGACGCGATAGACCTCGCCCTCTAGCGCTAGTGTCATTCCCGGAGCAATTTGATCGCTCGTCGTCTTTTGGCTTGCTGCTACTCCCATTTCTCGTCCTCTCATTCCCTACTTGTCAAAGGTTGGCTTGGTAGTAATATTTCTAGCTCATCTAAATGATAAATTGTATAATCGACATCGCTTTTTAATCCAGTCTCCCTTAACCCGCGCCCCCACTTTAGCTGCACAGTGTGGTACCCAAGTGCTTTAGCTGGAGAGAGATCGAATTCAATGCGATCGCCGCAAACCCAAATATTTTCAGCTACTGCCCCCGTTTCTAGCGCGAAGAGTTTGTAACTCTTTTTTTTAGCTGAGTCGGGGCAGAAATAACACCTTTTAAAAAGATGCACATCAATGCCAGCGAGCTCCATTTTTTGACGCTGGACGCGTTCCTCTCCTCGTGTGACTAAGGCGAGATGGTAGCGCGCAGTGAGCCGCTGCAACAAAGCCGCCGCTCCCTTTACAGGGGCGATCGAATGCCAACACTGCGGATCACTGAGCCACTTGAGTGCGGCGTCGATAGAGGGTGCCGGCAAGGTGCGACGCGCACCAAAGAGAGCAAGCGCTTGACGTGAGCTGACGCTCGTTGCATTTAAGTCGAGGAGTTCGCGGTAAGCGCTTTCAAAATCGCCAAAAGGAGCCTCGCTTTCTTCGATAGCCTCTAAGG
>CAYTIT010000081.1:0-6404 GCA_964437975.1 uncultured bacterium | reverse complement strand
CTGGCATGAAAACACTGCCCCGCGTCTTGAATCACGATCGGTAGATAGATAGGGTTATTTTTTGAATTTGAGTTGCCCATTGTCCGAAATCGCATCGCGCTTATTGCTAATCACATCTTTTAAGACTGTGACCATCTGCATCCCTTCTGGAACGTGATAATCCATATCATAAGGGTGGTAAACATCATATTTTTTATAAAAATCTAGAATTTTTTCTATCCCACTTCGTCGAATAATCATCGAAGTCGCTCCAAAGCGGGATCCTAACAGTCTAAATTCTTTTGAAATAGGAAGATTGGCATATAGCCTCGCCTTATTTTTAACTTTAAAGTTTGGACGACGCGCATAGCCTCGAGCAGGATTATACCCCCCGTGGCGATTTCTAATGTCTCGATCGGTAAAAAGAATATCCCACCCCTCTTTTCCAACAAGGTCATCGAGTTTATCAATCAAGTCGGGAATGACGCGGGGATCAGCGACAACATCAATATCATCTTCCATGACCCAAATAGTTTCATAGCCAGCGTTGTAGGCATCCATTAATACAGAGAGATGGCTTAGAATAATTCCAATCGCCCCTCGGCTCAAATGGTGGCAAAAATAGGTCTGGCCAACAGTTTGGATTTTTTCGTGATGGGGCTTAAGATCGGCAGTCAGATAGCTTGTGGCGTTAAACCCATCGTCCATCCCTTCACGATAGGTCACTCCAATATCGTTAATGACTTCTAAACTTACTCCCCAGCCATACACAGCTGAGAAGCGGAAAGGAGAGATGCCATAAGGGGTTAATTGGTCGAGACTCATCTTGAGTTTTTCCGGCCTTTGGTCGAGGTTAATGAGATAAATAAAATCGATATTGCGCATGCTGTGGCCACCAGATTTTTGTTCGATTTTCTTTAAATGATCAAAAACGTGCGCTTCACATAAATTAAAGAGTGAAATAGCTAATAAAATAAAATAAAATATATTTTTCAACCTTACCTCCTTTGAAAATTTTTCATTAACTCATCTAGAAACAACTGAGATCGACCGATTGTGATCGGTCGATCTCTATTTTTTTACGCAATACCAACAGGCATGAGACACGTGAATCCCGAGTTCTTTGCTCCGCTGCAGGCGCTCAATGACTTCGCTGACATAAGGGTCGGAGGCCATATTGCCAAAAAGGAGGTCGTCTTGATTTAACAGGTGATAGGTGTTGACGATGTCCTTTTCTAAGCTATGCAAAAAATCGACCATTGAGGCGAAATCGATGAGCAGTTTATGGCGAAAATGGGTCAAATCCAAAAAAACGGCCTTTTTCTGGCTTGTCTTGAACAGGGCCTTTCTTTGGCTAGCAAAGGCGAGTTCAACATGTGGGGCAGCTAGCAAAGCTGGACTTTGGGTATGTTTTTTGAGCATATAGCGGCCATTTTGAGCCCAAAGATCGATCACGTGAATGTGTTGTGTTGGTTTCAGGGTTTTAGCGACTTGAAACGGGCGCAAACAGGTCAGACTTCCTTGATAAATGAGGACGAAGGGTTCGGAGGCCTGGTTGCTAAGAATGCTTTTTATCTCTGCTAAATCAGTCGAGCTAAACAAGGTTGACTCAAGAGCGCCAGCACTTACGTCGCCGCTTCGAATCGCGTGTTGTTTTTCGCGAATGACATCTGCCCAGTAATCGATAAAAACGGGTCGTAAGTCATACTCTTTCGAAGAAATTTCGTCGTACTTTTGATCGAGAAATTGTTTGTTAATGTGCTTCCAGTCGTGCACTAACAAGAGGGGAAGGTCTTTGTACAGAGGGTCGAGAAATGAGTGTTCGACAATAGGAATGGCGCCAAGGGCAAAACATTCCCAGGTTCGCGTGCAATCTATTTCCAACCCAAGGGGAGATAGCACGAATTTAGATCGGGCTAATTCATCCCAAAATTGAGTGAATGTCACGCGTTGGGGTGGTCGATTGCGATTGAAGCAATAGGGGCGCGTAGCAAATGTATCGGCAACAGCAATCCGCCGTCCGTGATCTCGCTCTGTATAGTTGAGATATAAAAAGATGTCTTTTTTTTTAGGAGAAGAAAAGACGAGATGATTGAGGTGGTCAACTGCATGAGATTGTACAATTTTCGAAACCCACAATGAGTAAAACTGGCCCATGGGGAGTTGAAAAAGCTTCGGATGGTTGGTAAAAAGCATGTTTTTTCCAAACCAATAAACGACTTTGGGATCATAAATCAATTTAAAGTGGTTAGGCGAAGGAAGCCATGAGCCAACATCACAGGTAATAAGTAGGTAAGGAGAGGGGATGTGATCGTGAACTTTTTGGACAAACCAATCCAAATACCACACGCCGCAATAAATACTATCTCCTGGCTTGACCGCCTTAGGATCAAAGGTGCGGCTGTTGGGATCGATTACATGGTCAGCTAAAGCTCGATAAGAGAATTCATGGAGGTAGGGGTAAAGGCTAGGAAAATCCCGAAATTTTTCCCAATCTTGTAAATTATAACGGTCAGCAGGTGCAGTGAGTGGATCGGCAAAGAGAGCGGCACCCTGCACCAAGACGAACAAAGCAAATAAAAAACTTGTTTTGAGTTTCATGCACCCTATCTAACTGAAGATAAAACATCACATGCGACGAGCAGGACTTAGTTGACAAGCTCTTCTCTCACAAAAATGGCGTCTCCTTGTAGTCCTTCGTTATACCAATGGGCAACCAGCGTAAACCCCTGCTCTTTTAAAAATTTGTGCAAAACGGTGTACATCGTCGTCCCTTTCCGAAAGCGGAAAAAATTTGTCTCGGTATAAATGACTTTGACTGTTTTAAGTATTTCAGGAGAGCTTTTTAACATTTGGACCTCAAAACCCTCTAGGTCTAACCACATGAAGTCAATCTTGTCGAGACCATGATCTTGGCACCAATCATCTAAAACAACACAAGGAACTTCAATTTTAGGCCCCATGTAGTGCGTTTTCATGGCAGCTGAAGGTGTAAGGAGCGAGCTGGCGCCTTCAAAAACAGGGTCTTTTCCCCCTGTTCCCCAGCAAAGATAAAACGTTGCTGTCCCATTGTAGCTGTTCACGGCTAAATGATAGCCAACCATGTTGGAAAACTTGGTGGCTTTTTCTTGATAGGCTTTAAAAGCAGAAGGGTTGGGTTCGAACGAGATAATCTTGCCTTTTTGCCACATGGTTGCCATCTTGACAGAGTCGCTCCCATCATAGGCTCCAGCCTCAAAGACAATGGGGTCTTCCGGTAGATAGGATCCAATAATTTCTAGTCTCGTGGAAATATCAGAGGAACCCTTTTGATAGTGTGCGAGTCCCTCATACTTCCGCTCGTTGTAATAAGCAGAGCCCTGGTGAGCTAACATGACAAGAAACAAAAAAAATAGCGTTCTAAGTGCCACAGGAACAACCTCTTAACTCAATGCATTCAAAGGTCTATTTTTTTTTATTCCATTTTTTTTATTCAAGGTTTTTTTTGGATCGCGGTCAGTCTAAACAGTGTGGGTCTTTGTCACTGGCTGCCTTGCCTGTCAACAAACCTGGAGCGCTGGCATTGGCACCCAGGGAGAGTTTTAAGATTGCCTTTTTTTGGATAAAAGTTTATTTTTTAAAGTGGTTTTTCAGTTGTCTAGACCGATCGGTATAACCCTATGAGGATGTGAATGGGATGGTTTTTGTTGGTGTTGCTTTGTATCACCCTTTATTTTCCACTAGCAGCAGAACAGTATGATCTCCCCGATCCCTACCCTGAAATATATGAAAGCATTGAAGTTCTTCCCTATCGCATGCATGGATGGCATCAATACCAATCAATTTTTGATCCGCTCTTAGAAAAGAAGCAGATTCATACAGTCATCGAAGTAGGTGTCTTTCTCGGCAATTTGACCTCTTATATCGCACCAAAACTGCCAAACG
Source organism: uncultured bacterium (assembly GCA_964437975.1). Lineage (GTDB taxonomy): Bacteria > Chlamydiota > Chlamydiia > Chlamydiales > Simkaniaceae > JBCCHO01. The sequence continues at coordinate 2,501 of CAYTIT010000081.1, read as the reverse complement.
GAGGGCGCTATTTTGCCATAGATCATTGGAAGGGGTCTGAAGAACACGCTGTCCCTGGTACGGTCGAATTCACCTGCCTTGAAAATATGTATGAACAGTTTCTGTCTAATATGATTCACCTTCACCTTCAGGATACAGTGATTCCTGTTCGGATGACGAGCCTAGCTGCTGCAAAAAAGTTGAAAAAACTGGGCATTAAAGGCGATCTTATTTTTATTGATGCAGCACATGATTATGTTTCTGTTTATCAAGACATCGCTCTTTGGTTTGATATGCTAGCTCCTCATGGAGTTTTTTGCGGCGACGATTGGCATTATGGAGGCGTGAGGACGGCTGTTCAACAATTTGCTAAAAGAAAAGGGCTTTCAATTTATACAAATGGGAATTTTTGGCAATTTTTATTCATTAACGACTGATTTTAAGAAGATAAAAATGAATGGGTTAAATATTAAGTTTGGTGCTTTTTTAATTTTTGGAGTGGTTGTCTCAAGTGTTCTTTTTGCTGGCTGGGACCCATACTACTTGATCGATTTGGATTTAATTGATTCGGCATATTGCAATCATTTAGAGCGCGATGACTATCTTAGATTAAAAGAAGATGTCTACAGAAAAACAAAAAATAGTTGGTGTACACAAGAAAAAGCAGATCTTATCATGGATTTGATTGTGCTTACTCAGCCTAAACTATGTGTGGAAATAGGGGTCTTTACTGGGGCGTCTTTTTTGCCTGTTGCTGCGGCCGTAAAATTTCTCGGAGAGGGAGAAGTTGTTGCAATTGATCCCTGGTCCACACACGAAGCGATTAAATATATGGCTCATCATGACCCCAATAAAGAGTGGTGGTCACGCGTCGATTTTGAAAAAATCTACCTTGATTTTCAAGCAGTGTTAAGACAATGGGGTTTACACTCTTATTGCCATGTCTTTCGCTCTCCCTCTGAAAAAGTCGTACACGAGATCAAAAAAGAGATCGACTTTCTCCATATCGATGGGAACTATGCTAAAACTGTTGCCTTGAAAGACGTTGATTTATACGTTCCGAAAGTAAAAAAAGGGGGCTATATCCTTTTTTCCAATCTATTTTTATCAATTAATCACCAGCAGCCTAGAATGGCCGCTTTTAGCAAGTTACTCGATTCCTGCGAAATCCTTTGTGACATAGACAACCATAATTCTGTCCTTCTGCGCAAAATGATCGACTAAACAAACCTAGACCATCAACTGGGAAAGTGCGGCAATGGCGGCGATGGCCGCGGTTTCAGCGCGCAGTGTGTAAGGGTGAAGCTTGACACCTTGCGCTCGGTGGTTTTTCTCAAAAAGGATCAGCTCGCGCTCGGTCCACCCTTTCTCTGGACCAATCATCATGCCGCCTCCCCTTGCTAAAGAGGAAGAGGCCTTGAGCCAAGGAGCCTCCGCGCGCAGATCGCCAAAGAATAAGGGGAAGTCGAGCGAGGGGAGGTGACTAAGGTCGGGAAGAAAGGTCATTGTCGGCAAATCAAGGCGGCCACACTGTTTTAAGGCGGCAATAGCCGTCGCGTGCAGGCGCTCGCGGTGCGCTAAAGTGGGCATTGATTTTTCACTCAGGCAAGCGGGAAAAAAAAAGAGGTCGGAAACTCCAAGCTCGGTTGTTTTTTGAACAATGAGCTTAAGCTGCGGTAAGGGGAGAAGTGCTTGAATCAGAATCAGTGGAGGGAGGAGGGGCGCTGTGCGTTCAACGCGCGTGAGAGAAACGGTCGCCTTGCGAGAAGAAAGCTCTGTGATGAGAGCAGTTGCTAAGGCTCCTTGGCCGTTGACGAGTTCAATCGTATCGCCTCCTTTTTTGCGCATCACGCGGGCGAGGTGATGGAGCTCTTCTCCCGTCACGTGGTGAGTTTCTCGCTCAGTGAAAGGAGTGGGAAGGAAGTAGCGGTTAGCAGGCATGGGGCCTCCACGTTGAATATGGCCGACTGAGCGCTTTTTTCAAAATAGAAGATAAAGAGTCATCAGGTGACAGATTTTTCCGGGCGATAGAAGTTAAGGCGCGTTGATCGAGGACATAAAAAGCGCTTTGGCGCAAAAAATGGCGCTTAAGGGCTTTTTCGCCTGAAAAATTAAACACGAGTTTGAAGCGGTAGTCGCGTAAAAAAAGATCTTGCCTTGTTGAGTAGGAGATGATCTCGGCTTCGGGTAACGCGATGGTGTGCTGGGACTTTTCTGGAACAAGGAGGGTGATAAACGCTTTAGGGTATAACAGGCGAAAGGTGGAAAGATGGGGTAAGAGCGAATGCAAGAGGGATTTTTCACTGGGAAGGATAATCAGGAGCGCGTCTAGTCGAAAGCGGTAGTAAAGAATTTTAGCTGTTTCTTGTTTCCAGCGATTGTGTTGCCATAACCATTGTCCAGGGCGTCGGGCGATCGTTTTTTCAAGTAAAGTGAGTGCTTGCGGCATCAAGCGGGCAATTTCTTCTTCAAGAGGAGCGGTAAAGCGAGGCCACAGGGGGGGGGAATAGTGGATGAGGTAA
>CAYTIT010000080.1:955-6413 GCA_964437975.1 uncultured bacterium | reverse complement strand
GTAAAAAAACGACCAATAAGATCTTTTCCTTGAATTAAAAAAAAGATTTCACAAAAATCCATCCTACCCAAAACGAGCGGTTCGATCTTTTTGGCTTGGTTAAAGAGGACAAGCCTGCCGCCGCTCTCTTCGGGTTAAATAATAACGACACCAGTTGTGGTTCAAAAATCGGTAACAACCCGATGCTTGAATCGCGACCGGTAGAACAACAAAGGAGAAAAAAAATGGTTCAGCCTGTTCAAATGAATATGCCCCCACCACCCCAACCTGTTCAACCCGGGAATCAAAGCCAAGTGTTGCGTATGAGCACCAACGAACTTCGTCGGGTGGTTGATGAAGCTCTAGCCCCTGTTCGAAATCAGGTCACGCTGCTTCAAGGTCGAGTGAATCAATTAGAAAACGAAAATCAGCGTTTGAGTGAGGTTATTCAACAGATGGATCCTGAAGCTTACAGGGCGCTAGATATTTTCAGGAGAAACAGTTTGCTGTTTATCGACTTCCCTAAAGCAGCTAAATATTACTGTCTTATCAACAAAAGTCTTTCTAAAAATCTTCTAAAGAAAATACCTGTGATTTCACTCATAGCAGGAATCACTTTTGGGTTAGCTCGCTGGGCCACTGCTTTCGATAAATATTGTCATGCGAAGAATAAGTTTGAAAAGGCTCAGGCGGCTGAAGAAGCCGTCAAAGGGGTGTTAGAGATTGCGTCGGGTGCTTTTGGAATGTTTCCTGGATTGGGAACGACGGCTTCAGCGATAACCGATGGGGTGATTCTCGCATGGGATGCTCTAGACCAGGTTGCTATTAATCCGCATGTCGACAGATTAACGTATAGGGGTGCAAGAGATAGTATTCAAGTAGAAGGTCAGATAAATGTTAACAATTAAAAGAGGGGGTTTTTATGTCTAATCCAATTCGACAGCCTTTAACTAACGGTGACCAAGAAAGATACCTTTCTTTCAACAACTATCATGAAAATGGAAGCGTGTCAGTTATGCAAGAGATTAACGAGATTTTTCAAGACGCTGTTAATCCATTAGTTAACAAGGTGCAAGCTATCAATGAACAGGTCGATGACATCTTAGAGACAACATCTGATCAGGTGGGCGTTCTTGACCAAAAAAGAAGAAAGAACGCTAGTAGGAAAAGAAAAAGAAAATCGCTGTGTCTGATTGTTAGCGGAATTGCGACTCTAGCATTGTTTGGGGTAGGACTAGGGTTCTATTTGCGCCGCCAATTTCCTAAACCGTTAAGCGATAACTTGCTGACAAAAAGCACTTTCCATCAGAGGCATTTTTTCTTAGGTGGCGGCGCTATCTGAGAGAGCGTCGATACCGGGAAGGTGTCCTTGCTCTAGATAGGCGAGGGCAGCGCCTCCTCCTGTTGAGAGGTGGGTGAAGGCCGCCTCCAGCTGAAGCTTTTTAATGGCAGCTACCGAGTCGCCGCCGCCAACAACAGCTGTTGCTTTGGTCTGGCTTAATAGGGTGGCTACAGCAAGTGTCCCCGCTGCAAAGGCGGGGACTTCATAGACGCCCATGGGGCCATTCCAAAAAGTGGTCGCCGAAGTCAAGAGCGCTGGCTTCCAGTGAGCAATCGTTTTCGGGCCGATGTCCATTCCGCGCCACCCGTCGGGAATACCCGCGGTTGTCGTCACGGTGCGCACCTCTTGGGCAACGGTCGTTGTTTTTTCTATCACGACATCGACCGGGAGATAAAGAGCAACATTGTGCTGGTGACACGCATCGATGATCGCTTGCGCTTGCGCAAGCTGGGTGGGGTCGTAGATCGAATCGCCAATCGCGACATGTTGGCACTTGAGAAAAGTAAAGGCCATGCCCCCTCCGATAAAGAGCGCTTGAACCTTGGGGAGAAGTGCTTGCAGTAGGGCGATTTTTGTGCTGAGCTTAGCGCCGCCGAGAATAAGGGAAAAAGGGGGAGTGGGAGCGGTGAGTAATGTCGTTAAGATAGAGAGCTCTTTTTCTATCAGCAGTCCCATAGCGCTTGTTTGGGGAAAGTAGTGTGTAATAGGGACAATCGAGCTATGGCAGCGGTGGGCTGTCCCAAAAGCGTCATTGATATAGACCTCGCCTAAGGCAGCGAGCGCGGCGGCGAAGCGGGTATCTGGGTCGGGCACTTCTTCTTCGGGATGAAAGCGCAAATTTTCAAGTAAAAGGACCTCGCCAGCGGGAAGAGCCTGGACATGGTTAAGGGCGGTTTCTCCAATACAGTCGGGGGCAAAGTGGACAATCTGGCCCAGTTCAGCGCTTAGCGCTTTTGCACAAGGAGCGAGCGAGAGCTCGGGAAGGATTTTCCCTTTTGGTCGGCCGAGATGACTCATGAGAATAGGCAATCCGCCGCGGCTTAAGACGGCTTGAATCGAGGGCAAGGCTGCGCGAATACGCGTTGGGTCGGCAACTTGGTGGTCGGGGGTCAGGGGAACGTTAAAGTCGACGCGAAGCAAGGTCCGTTTCCCGGCCACATCGAGGTCGTTGAGTGTGCATTTAGCCATAAGAAGAGAGGAGCGTCTGGTTTTTTTTTAATGTAAAAGATCGGCGGTTTTTCGCCTACCGAGATTTCATGAGTCATCGTTGAAGGTCGCAAGGAAGGCTGGTCTGCAATGATGGGCAATGTCTAAGTTGCTGATAAGGGGAAAAAGAAACCGGGTTTCGGGACCTCTTCGAGGAAAAATTGGTGCGTTGTCCTTAGATAAGAGGTCTAAAGAACTGGCTGAGTCTGACAAGGTGAACGAGGGAGCGCGTTTGAGTGGTTGTCGAAAGAACGACGTTCCAAGCTGCGTGATACTTCCTAAAAAATCTCGGTTTTTGGGTTGTTTGGAACGTGTGCGAGGAGGGTCAGAGTGGAGGATTTGTATGACTTTGCGATGGGGGGAACTTTGTTTTGTCAAAGTGGGCTTAGGGTAGAGTCTAAGTGGTTTGATTGGCTTGACATGTAAGTTAGCCGACGCAAGAAGGCGAGCAAGGTAAGATCGGCCCTGAGTTTCCAGCTCATCGTGTTGCGCCCCTTCCTTTTCTACTTTTTTTATGCTGGTTGTGTGCATTTCCCATAGGGACTGGACCTGTTTGGTTGTCACCGGAATCAACCATCGCGCCCAAGCACTAGAAATAGGGTGGCCCGAGCTTTCCCGGCCTGCATCGACAACGCGCAGTTTGCCGTGGGTTTTTTCCCCTCCCAGGCCGTGGAGCCATTGGGTCATGTGGGTATTTTTGGTTGCTTTAAAGTGATGGTAGGCGCAGTAAAAAGTCCACACTCCTTTGGGCTTGTCCTCTGCAGGAAGGACAAGTGTAACAGGTCTTGTTTCTTTTCTTTTAGACAGGGCAAAAGAGAAGCAAATGACGCTTTGACTTTGGGAAAGGCGTGCTATTGAGTGATTGATGGGCAAACTCATGGGGGCTCCTTGCAAAAAATCAACTGGGATCGCTGTCTATGCAGCGCATTGGAGAGAGGCCTTTTGCTGTACCGGTTATGATTCAAGAAGCGGGAATATGGTAAGGGCAACAACCCGAGGCTTGAGTCATAAGCGGTCGATGGGACACAAGCTTTTTTACATGCGATTGCCTAGTTTATCTAAGTTGAGGTTTTTGATAAACTTTTTGTTGTGCCATGGGCATGAGCGCTAGGTCAGCTGCTAAAGAGATGAAAAGGGGTTGCCCGCTTGGTGAAAGAGGTTTCCTGTTTGCCGCCGCTTGAGTTCGCTGCGCAGCGAAAACAAGAGGTCGCGGTCAAATTTTTGAGAAGCTGCCCATTCAAGGTACTGGGTAGGGATGTCGCCTAGAAGGCGCCCTTTGTGTTTTCCAAGTGGCATTTTCTTGAGAAAAATAGGCTTTTCAAGGCGCTTGAGGAGAGCCTCTGTCGTTTTGAATGCTTTGCTTAAGTGTTTAAAGACTTCAATATTGACCCTTACATCATTCATTGCGCGGTGAGCGCCATCTGAGGGGATGTTAAAGTGGCTCCGCAAGGTGTCGAGGGAATTTGTCGGGCTTTCCCCATATAAACGGGCCATGCGCAAAGTATCAAAAAACGTCAGTTTTTTTAACGAGCAGGGCACGTGGTAGCGCTGCGCTTCAGCAGCTAAAAGCGCAATATCAAAAGGAATGCCATGGCCGACGATAAGGTGGTTGCCAATGAAAGCGAGATAGCGATCAAGAAGAGCGTTTATTTTCGGTTTCCCGGCGACCATTTCGTTGGAAATGTGGTGGATTTCCATGCTGGAAAGGGGAATAGGGCGACCTGGGTTGACGAGGTCTTCGATTGCTTCGAGTTCGGTTGAAAAGGTGAACTTGACAGCGGCGATTTCGATGATCCGGTCTTGAGCGGGATCGAGGCCGGTGGCTTCGCAGTCGAAGCAGACAAACGTTTCTTTGGCGATTAAGCCCATGATATAACCTCGCAAGAGCTCTTGTTTGTGTGGAATAAAGAGGAAAGAGCTTTTCGCAGTAACAAGCGCCCTTGGCCCTGTTTGATCGAATAGGGAATTTGAGGCAGAGGGGCGAGGGTTTTTTGAAAATACTCTAGGGCTTGACGGGTTTCTTTAGCATTGAGTTTATCCGCCTTGGTTAGGATGCTCAGCGTAGGGACGCGATGAGCTAAGATCCACTCGAGGAGCAAGTGATCGTCTTTGCTCAACGTGCGGCGCATATCGAGCAAAAAAAGGAGCGCTGTAAGTGGGCGCTCGTGAATGTAGCGGTCGAGATAGTAAGACCATTGCTTTTGTTCTTTTTTCGATGCTGCAGCGTAGCCGTAGCCTGGCAAGTCGACTAGAAAAAAGGTGTCGGCTACAGTAAAAAAATTAAAGCGTCGCGTTTTTCCCGGCTTTGATGATACGCGCGCGGCCCCTTTAGTTTCTAACAAGTGATTGATCAGGGAAGATTTGCCGACATTAGAGCGGCCAGTTAAAGCGATTTCTGGCAGTGCGGTAGGAGGCCACTCTTCGGGTTGAAGAGCAGAAGTGAGAAATCTGACAGAAGAAAAATAGCGTGATGAGGTCATGGCATCAACCGCGTTGTGATTGTGCGCGTCTGTGCGTCCGTGTAATGGAGGGTAATGTGGTAGCGGTGGGGGGGCAAGAGAGAGGTAATCCTCTCAGGCCATTCGATGCAGCATACCCCTGGGCTGTGGAGGTAATCGTCAAACCCTTTGGCGATAAAGTCGCGGGCATCTTGAAGGCGGTAGAGGTCGAAGTGGTAAAGAGCGCGGTCGCTAGCTTCATAAGGGTGTAGATAGGTAAATGTAGGGCTATCGATAGAATCAGGGCAGTGGCCGGTGAACTCTGAAATCAACCCTTTGAGAAAGGTCGTTTTGCCAGCGCCGAGATCGCCTGAAAAACAGAGCAGCGCTTGAGAAGGCAAGGTGTGGGCGAGAGCCTTTCCCGCTGCTTGGGTTTCTTCAGGAGAGTGAGTGGTGATAGAAGACATGGCTAGCTGCTCTTTTTACGTCGATT
>CAYTIT010000080.1:0-925 GCA_964437975.1 uncultured bacterium | reverse complement strand
AGCAGCAAATAGCTCGCCGTGGTTAGCCAACTCTTCGATGAAGACAGAAATTTTGGCATCTTCGAGGTGCTCTTGAATGAACTCGAGAAAATGGTCTTCAATTTGAAACCGGTTTTGGTTGGGGACGTTGGCGAGGTCGATAAAGCGAAGTTGGTTTTTTTCAAAGTCGTCGATCACGGCTTCCTTGCTGTTAAAGAGCTTACCTGTCACTCCCGAAGAAAAGACCGTTTTCGTGATAGAAGAGGTCCTTTTTTGAATATAATTTTTAATCACCTCGGGGTCTTCTGAAACAAAAAAACGTTTAACTTTGAGCCCATTGATCCGTTCGGTGTTTTCAGGGCACGTCGAGACCCAATCGTAAATGGCGTCTTGGGCGTTAGGGTGGGTATTATCGCCAAAAACCTTGCCGGTAAAAGGGCAAATATAGATCCGTTTTGTTTCTTCATTAACAGAAGGGAGGCCCACTTGGATTTTGATTTCCGTTTCTCGCCAAAGTTTCCCTTCGCGTTCGACCTTAGCTAAAATTTCTTTTTTGCTCTTATAGATCTTTTTTTCGCGAATAAAGATGCAAGGTTGGATACTGTATTTTTTTTCTAAAAAGAAAAAATAGGTTGTCAAAAGGTCTGCTTTTCGATTTTTTTTTAAAAAATTGGCAAGGAGCTCTTTCAAGCTTTCTGTAACGACTTCATTTGCCATGGAGTTTCCTTAAAACGTGATGAAAGAGGTTTGTACACAAGGACGAACGATGTCCTAAATCTAAGCTTTTTGCGAGGAAACCTCGAAACTGCAAAAAATAGAAGCCCAAATCTTAACGCAAAAATCAATATCATTCAAGAAGAGGGTTGGGTAAATTTTTTTTATCGGCACACGTCGCCTTTATCGCCTACGGATATAGGCTGGATTGTCCTTAAAAAAATCGCGCGCG
>CAYTIT010000079.1:0-6504 GCA_964437975.1 uncultured bacterium | reverse complement strand
CTTTAGTCTAAACTCTTTATTCTCAATGTGTTTTGCATCGATTTTGCTGATAGTCAGTTTTTACCTGTGCCATCATCTCTATCTTGTTGACCGGCTGCATCGCCGATAAAAAATTTGGAGCGCGAGCTGCGGCAAAATTCCCGACTCTTGCATCGCGATCGGTTTAAAAAATATTTAACCATTTACCCTAACGTCAATCAAAAATCGGCTAAGCGGAAGAAAACTTGCAGCGAGAGCATGAAATAAACCCCAAGAGTAGGCTATACTGACCTCTTTAGGATGGATAAGGGCGAGGAAGTCACATGTCGACAGGAGCAAAAGAGCTACTTGAAGAAAGAGATGAATACCGCTACGGATTTACGACCGAGATTGCAACAGAGGTGTTTCCCAAAGGGCTGAGCGAAGAGACGGTACGCGCCCTTTCAAAAAAAAAAGATGAACCCTCTTTTTTGCTCGATTTTAGGCTGAAAGCCTACAAAGAGTGGCTGAAGATGACACCCCCCGATTGGTCGAGCTTGAACCTTTCTCCGATCGACTTTCAAGATATTCGCTATTACAGCGCGCCCAAAAAAAAACAAGAATTGAGCAGTTTAGATGAGGTCGATCCCGAACTGCTCCGTACATTTGAAAAGCTCGGCATCCCACTTGAAGAGCAAAAGCAACTCGCCGGTGTTGCTGTCGACGTCGTCTTTGACTCGGTGTCGCTTGGAACAACTTTTCGCAAAACCTTGAGCGATGCGGGCGTGGTTCTCTGCTCGATTTCCGAAGCCGTGCAGCGCTATCCCGAATGGATCGAGCGTTACCTTGGAACGGTCGTTCCGCCACGCGATAATTTCTATGCGGCGCTCAATTCTGCCGTCTTTTCTGATGGTTCTTTTGTCTACGTTCCGCGCGGTGTGCGTTGTCCCATTGAACTGTCAACCTATTTTCGGATCAACGAACGAGAAACGGGGCAATTTGAGCGGACATTGATTGTAGCAGAAGAGGGCAGTTATGTGAGCTACTTAGAAGGGTGCACAGCTCCTGCCTATGATGAGAACCAGCTGCATGCGGCTGTGGTCGAGCTGATTGCCGACGACCAAGCGGAGATTAAATACTCAACTGTGCAGAATTGGTACCCCGGCGATAAAAAAACGGGAAAAGGGGGCATTTATAACTTCGTGACTAAGCGAGGCAAGTGCGCTGGCGTCAAGTCTAAAATTTCTTGGACCCAAGTTGAAGCAGGTGCCGCGGCGACGTGGAAGTATCCGAGCTGCATTTTACAAGGAGATGATTCGGTGGGCGAGTTTTACTCAGTTGCCTTAACCAATGGCAAGATGCAGGCAGACACGGGGACAAAGATGATCCATCTCGGCAAAAGGACGCGATCGACGATTGTGTCTAAGGGGATTTCAGCAGATGAATCTCATAACACTTACCGCGGGCTCGTTCACATTGCGCAGCGCGCTAAAAAAGCCCGCAACTTCACTCAATGCGATTCGATGCTCGTTGAAAATCGCTGCTCGGCTAAAACTTTTCCTGCGATTGAAGTGCACGCGGCAGATGCAGAGGTCGAACACGAAGCCTCTACCTCTCGCATTAATCGCGAGCAGCTTTTTTATCTGCAAGCGCGTGGGATAGACGAGGAAGAAGCAATTCGGATGATTGTGAACGGCTTTTGCCGCGATGTCATCGACATGTTGCCACTTGAGTTTGCTGCGGAAGCGCAAAAGCTCCTCGCAATGAAACTTGAAGGATCTGTTGGATAAAGGAGGGCAGTTGATGTTAACACTTGTTGATTTATCGGTTTCGATTGAAGGCGAACCGATTTTAGATCGTTTTTCACTCGAAGTTAAACCGGGCGAGATTCACGCGTTAATGGGGCCGAACGGCGCAGGGAAGTCGACTTTAGCAAAAGTTTTAGCGGGACACCCCGATTATACCGTCACACACGGGAAGGCGCTGTTTTGTGGCGAAGATCTCTTTGCCTTACCTCCAGAAGAGCGCGCGCGCAAAGGGCTTTTTTTGGGATTTCAGTACCCCGTAGAAATTCCAGGGGTCACCAATATGGAATTTCTTTATCACGCCTATAAAATGCGCGCTAAAGAGCGCGGGGAAGAGATCAAAGAGCGTGCGGAGTTTCGCGCGCAAGCACTGAAAAAGATGGAAGACATTGGCATGTCTTCTTCTTTTCTCGATCGCGATGTGAATAGCGGCTTTTCGGGCGGTGAAAAAAAACGGAATGAAATTTTGCAAATGGCGCTGCTCAAGCCGAAGCTCGCTATTTTAGATGAAACCGACTCGGGACTTGACGTCGATGCGATGCGCGTTGTCGCTGCAGGAGTGAAGCGAGAGATTGGCCAAGATCAAGGGTTAGTTTTAATTACCCACTACCACCGCCTTCTCGAGTATATTCGCCCCGACACTGTTCACGTTGTGATCGGAGGGCGCATTGTCAAATCGGGAAGTGTTCAGCTCGCTTTAGAGCTTGAAAAGCAAGGGTATGATGCAACAGTGGCTTCTGCTGAAGGGAGCTGCCAACTATGACCAGCCTACTTGAGACGTCGTTGCGCACACTCTACGAAAAGAAAAAAGTGCACGATCCCTATCAACAGCGCGCGTGGGAAGCCTTTGCTGCGCGGCCGTTTTGGACGGTGAAAACGGCGGCTTTTCGCTACCTTCTGCTCGAAAAATTGAAAAAACAACACCTGAGTGAAGCTCACGAGTTGGCTTCGATGGACACGGTCGACCCTACCCCTTTCCTTTTGCCTGAAACGGCGCGCAGCTTTCTCCTCTTTGTGAATGGAAAGTTTGTTCCTCACCTTTCGCAGATTCCAGAGGGAGTGGTAGCGATGCCGCTACACGAAGCCAAACAAGGGCCCTACCGTGCATTTCTCGGTAAGCGAGAGCAAGAACAACACACAAGCGAGCTGAATCCTTTTGTCCACCTCAACGCAGCACTTTTCCAAAGTGGCCTTTTCCTTTATGTGCCGCCCAACGTGGAGCTTAAAGCCCCACTGCAGCTTCTTTGTTTAGCGCATGGCGCAGTGCCGTTTCAGGCGGTGTTTCCTCATATGGTCGTTTCGGCGGGGAGAAAAAGTCGAGCGACACTTGTTCTCACAACGGCTGACTCAGGTCGAGCTCCCTTGTGGACCAATAGCGCGGTGCATGTCGCAGTTGCAGAAGAAGCTACCCTTTCTCTTATCGAAGAGCAAACCGAGCCGAGCGCTGGTTGGGACTTTCTCGCCGTGCGCGCTCAGGTCAAGCAGAGTGGAACATGCGCATTTTTTCGCTGCGCTTTTGGTTCCGACGAGCTGTCTTACCGCGATATGGGGATGCATCTCATCGGCAAGGAAGCGACAGGAGAAGTCAAAAGTGTGGCGTGGCTGCGCAAAAAAGAAACAGCCCATCTTAACGTGGAAATGTGCCATGAAGCGCCTTCGACGCGATCAAATCAATGGATCAAATGCGTCGCAGCAGAGCGTGCGCGGAGCGGATTTTCCGGCAAAATTTTTGTCGCACACGAAGCGCAACAAACAGATGCCTACCAGCTCAATAATAACCTTATCTTAGGTGAGCGAGCATCAGCGTATAGCCAACCCAATCTAGAGGTTTTTGCCGACGATGTTAAAGCTTCGCATGGCGCGACCTGTTCGCGTCCTGATACTGAAGAGCTGTTCTACTTGCGCTCGCGCGGAATCGATCAATTATTAGCTGAGAAAATGCTTGTACGAGCCTTTTGCCGCGACCTATTAGAAGAGTTGACGATCACCTCTCTCAGAAAACGGTGTGAACAGGCTCTTGAAAAAGCGTATCGCGGAGAGTCGCCATGAAAGAGAAACGCGGCTCTTTTGATGTAGACAAGGTGCGCAGCGACTTTCCTATTTTCCGTGCCCCTAGCGAAGGAAAGCCGCTGATCTATCTCGATTCAGCGGCCACTGCACAAAAGCCCCAGTGTGTCATCGAGGCGATCAGCCGCTATTACAGCGAAGAGTGTGGAACTGTGCACCGCGCTGTCTACTCGCTCGCTGCACGGGCAACAGAGAGATACAATGCCGTGCGCGAAAAAGCCAAGCGGTTTCTCAACGCCTCGAGTGAAGAAGAGGTGATCTTTACATCGGGAACAACAGCGTCACTTAACCTCCTGGCGTATGCCATAGGCCAAACCTGGATTCAGCCCGGCGATGACATCATCATCTCTGAAATGGAACATCACTCGAATCTCATTCCCTGGCAACTTCTATGTGAGCGCACGGGTGCGCGGCTGCACATCCTCCCTGTCGACGATCGCGCCGATCTGCTTTTAGACGTTTACGAAAAACTCCTTTCGGAAAAAACAAAAATCGTTAGCCTGGCTCATATGACAAACGTAACAGGGACGATCAACCCTGTGCGTACACTCATCGCACTGGCCCACGCGGTTGGTGCAAAAGTGATTCTCGATGGCGCGCAAGCGGCGGTTCATCAACCCATCGATGTGCGCGCACTCGATGTCGATTTCTATGTTTTTTCAGGGCATAAACTGTATGGTCCAACGGGGGTAGGCGTACTTTATGGCAAGCAGAAGTATTTAGAAGAGCTTTCCCCTGTTTTCGGCGGAAGCGACATGATCGATGAGGTTGAGCTGCAGAAAAGTCGTTTCCACGGGCCACCGCTCAAGTTCGAGCCGGGAACGCCTCCGGTTGCATCGGTGTTAGGGCTAGGCGCGGCATTTGACTACATCGAGTCGATTGGGAAAGAGGCGATCGCGCATTTTGAACAAGAACTTCTCTCCTATGCAAGTCGCGCGTTGAGGTCGATTGACCGACTGAACATCATTGGCGATCCGCGTTGTAAAGGGGGCATTCTCAGCTTCACCATTGAGCGGGCGCATGCACTTGATGTGGCGACGCTCCTGAGTTTAAAAGGGATTGCCCTTCGCACGGGGCACCTGTGCGCCGCTCCCACCTTGCGCCGTTTTGGCGTCTCTTCGCTCATGCGGATCTCTTTTGGGATCTACACGACCCATCGCGACATCGATCTTTGTGTGACGGCGATCAAAGAAGCTCTTACTCTTTTGAGTCCCGAGTTGTCGACGACAGGTTAAATTCAACTGAGCCTTCCCATGGATAAATCCAGGGGGAGGCTCAGCCCATCTTGCGGAAGCTAACATGCTAGATGCGATGATTGTGACAACTATTTGATCGCTACAACGAGGATAGCCGGTTTTCCCTCCAACGGCGCACAAAAAAAATACTTGAAAAAATCGCCGAGCGCTGGCTGTGGCACACTTCCCTCTCCTTGATTAAGATTGGTAGACAACTTGTAATTAACGTTCACAGTTTGGTACAATTTTCCTATAAAAAATTAGGGATCTTATGACTAGTCAGGTTAGAAACAATTTTATTTTTACATATTCGAACTACTCTTTATATGGGAACCTTCTTGGGTATTTGAGCGTAGGCTATCATACAGCTGAAATAGATTTTCTTAGCCAAACGAAGCATGTTACACTTATCGAGAACAAAAATGGAACACTGTACAAGTGTATTAAAATTGCTTCTTACTTTACGGTTGTTGCTCCTTTGATAGCATACTTAGGTTTATTTTTTACAAAACCATCTTTCAATACCTTTGCAGAAAGCAATTGTATTAAAAAAATTAGTGCGAGTGATTTAGAATCAGCTTCTTCTTCAGTTTTAAATAATTATAAGTTTGATGTTAGTGCCGATAAAGATAATAAAGCAGTTGCTCTTTGGATTTTAGCAAAAAATGGATTGAACCTTAAGCACTTTAGCGACCGTATTCGCAAGGACAAAGAGAGTATCGATGTTGCTAGCTTCCAAAATGAATGTGCGCTTCAATATGCTCAATCAAATGCTTTACTTAAGATTGTAGCAGAGAAGCCAGATGTTTTGAGACACCTTAGTCCCGACCAGCTCAATAACATAAGTGTGATCGAGACTGCTTTAAAACAGGACAAACATTACTTTAAATATGCTGGCGTAACGAGTGCGACTACAATTCTAGGTCGCGCTGGTGGTGGAAAGCTTCTTGAGTTGGCTAGCGACGAGGTGCGTAATAACGAAGCTGCTGTCCGTGCTGCTTTAGGTACCGACTCAGCTTCTTTTAGGCACGCTAGTTATGCTCTGCGCAATAACATAGACGTTGCCAAAGAGGCTGTAAGACTAAACGCAGCTAACCTTCAATACGTTGGCGCAGGAGCCAAATGCAAGACAATCACGCAAAATGAGTTGGCAACCTTTAATTTTGCCGAGCTTCCTGAATTTGTTGAGCGGGTTGAATTTAACGAGTGCTCTTTGGTGGATTATAATTTTGAGGCTCTTCCGCAGACGGTGACAAAGATCACATGTGATCAATGCGATGGGTTGGATCCAAGCAACCTACCCGAGCACATCGAGGACTTAAATCTTAAAAATTATCAGTCGGACGCCCTAAAAGACGTGTTAAACCGAGGCTGCTCAGACCACGTGTGCCAGGTTAAAGTAGAAGGGACTACTACGACTAATACACGTTTAACTAATT
>CAYTIT010000078.1:2949-6504 GCA_964437975.1 uncultured bacterium | reverse complement strand
ACGTAAGAATAACACAAATTTCAAAGTTTACTTGTGGCAGGAAATTCCAAGAAGCGTTAACCGTTTTGTAGATCTGAAGCAGTCTAATTCAGAAAATGAGCCCAACGCCTATCCTGAGTTTCTAACAAAAAAAGGGGCGCTAACATTGCACCCGACAGAAAAAGAGCAAGCAATAGAGTTTGTTAGAGAAATTCAAACAGAGGTAGACAAGGCACAAAACGACTTTAAAAGAGCGATATCCACCACTAACAAAGATCTACATAAAAGTTTTCACTTCGATAGCGTCAAAGCAACCGAAAATTACGAGGCAGGCTTGAAAGAGTCTCAGCGCTTGATAACAGAGCTCAAGAAATCAAAAGAACAGGTTAACTTCGAGGCCTTAGAAAAACATAGAAAAGCCTCAATCTCTTTTATAGATTTTTTGAAAAAGCAACGCAAAAAAATAGCGAAAGATAAAAAAATATTTATAGCCTTTAGTAATTTCGCGCGTCGACACAAACTGCAGGTTGTTAATCTCCCCATGACAGGGGCGCTTCTTGAGCGACTGTCCGATGTTATTCTGAAATATGGCGTCCCCGGGTATATCCAGACCACCTACTTTGTTCAGGGGCGTACCCTTGGCATAGTTAGGTGGACTATAGATCAGACTGCAAAGGTTAGTACGATAGAGAATAAGAAACTTCAAACAAATTGGAAGCCAAATGAGACAGAACCCATTTATTATTTTCGCAAAGACCCGCATCGTTTAACACTGAAAACGGTCAAAAAGGATAAGGAAAATAGAGTTTTTTTATATAAAGAACAGGCCGAAAATTATATAAATAATATGTCTGGTAAGAGTAAGACGGTCATCGTATGCAATGAAAAGCAGCCTGAGTTCTTAAAAAGAGCCTTACGTAAAAAAGATGACACGCTAAGGTTTGCCAAGGAGTCGTTTAAAGAAGGAGGAAGTTTGGCTTTTAATGTTAATGAAGAAAAGCGCTTATCGAGCATCACAGGCGAGGAGGGCCTTGTTGTTAGGTTGCAGCGGCTAGAAAAAATTAATCGCGCTGGTGGCTACGTATGTAGACAATGGCGTCCCCGGGTATATCCAAAAAACCTACCTTCAGGGGGGTGCCCTTTGCACCTATCTGAAAAAGACATAATTTAATCTGACATTATGCGAAAAAATCGTGCACCATTTCTCCTTAAACCTAGTCAACTTTTAAGGAGTAAAAATGAATCAACTGACAAGTCAAAAAGTAATCAAAAATAAGCTGGGATTACTTCAACTCTCAAAAGAATTGGGAAGTGTATCGAGAGCGTGTAAAATCTTTGGGTAGAGTCGGGACAGTTTTTATCGATTTAAAAAACTTTATGAAGTGTAACGGACTACATTTGATCTGACAGACAGCCACTTCTCCCGGTTTCTGTCTTTTACATATGAAGAACATGGAGAAACTGGTCTTCAGGAGGTCTCAAGAAAGAAACCTAATCTTAAAAACCGCATTCCCCTAGAGGGAGAAGAAGCTGTCATTGCATGTGCATTCGCTCGCGCCTCCCCATAGATAAACCCTGGGGGAGGCTCAGTTTCCAGCGGCAACTAAGTAAGCGATATTTTCGATGTGCGGTGTGTGGGGAAATTGATCGACAGGTTGAAGCGCCTTCAACTGGTAGCCACGTTGGCATAAGATCTCTATATCCCGTTTTTGGGTTTTTGGATGGCATGAAATATAGAGGATTTTTGGCGCATTGAGCCGCAGCAAGTGGGTTAATGAAGCTTGGTCCATCCCTGCGCGCGGCGGATCGGTCAGGACGAGGTCGGGACGGGCGTGAAGCTCTGTCAAGACATCGCTCACATCGCCGCGAATGACAGAGAGGTTGGCGATCTCATTGGCTTCAATGTTGCGCTGCGCATCGCAGATCGCATAGGGGTTAGATTCAATTCCAATGACCTTGTGGACAAAAGGGGCGAAAAGAATGCCGCCGACAGCGCCGCCACAATAGAGGTCGTACACCCGATCAGAGGGCGAGGGGGAGGCGAGCTCAAAGGCGCGCCGAAATAGTTTTTCTGCTTGCATGGGGTTGGGTTGGAAGAAAGACGAGGGGCTGATGTGAAAATGGAAATGGCGGTCGAAAAAAAGGATCTCTTCGCGGATCGTATCGTTGCCCCATAGATGCATTTCATAAAAATCTGAAGGTGTTCCTTTTTTCGCCCGGTGAATGCGCAGGAAAATACTGGGCGTTTCATTGGGCAGAGCAGAGAGAACAGCTTCCTTATAGCCATGCAGTTGACGTTGGTTTAAAAAGTCATTGTGGTTTCCCGAAACGGTCAAGATAATCATTTTTTCCCGCGTCCGCTTTCCTTCGCGGAGCGTGAGGGTGCGTAGTGTCCCTGTGTTGTGGTGAAAGTGGTAAGCAGACAAGCCGCTTTTTTCCCAAAAAAGGCGTACCTGTTCCAACACGCGTGTAAACCAAGGAGAAACAAGATGACATTCGGCAAGATCGATCACTTTGCCTTTAAAAAGGGGGCTGTTAAGACCTAAAAAGCGCGCTTTGGCGCGGTCTTGGGAAAAAGAAAACTCCATTTTATTGCGGTAGGCCCAAGGAGAAGGGGCGGCAATCATAGGGTGGAGGGTGGCCGTTTCAGGTAAGGGGGCAAAGAGCGTGCGAACAATGTGCTCTTTTTGGTGGACTTGCGCTTCGTAGGTAAGTTGTTGCCAGGTGCACCCACCGCAGGTGCCAACATGAGAACATCGGGGCGTGACGCGGTCAGCAGCAGGTGACAGGACCTCACGGAGCAAAGCGGCGCGCGCGCGCTTGCGCTTGCCTAAAAGGGCGACGCGTAGGCGATCACCAGCAACGCTGCCGACGACAGGTAGGGGTTTCCCTCCCGGCTTTAAGTGGATGGTGCCATGGCCGCGTTCGGAGTAGCTTGTTACGTCGACGTCAACGGTCTCTTCGCTAAATGGAGGTGTTTCAGATGAGCTCACAGGGATCCTTGGAAATAACCCAACCTACATAAGGATAAAGGGTAAGCTTAAGTAGATCAAGAGAGAGTCAATTTTTTTGCTCACGGGTCCAGGCGGCTTTCAAAAATTTTAAGTAGACGTTGCAGCTCTGCTTCAGATTCAACGGCAATTTTTTCTTCTTGGCGGTCGCGAGATAAGTGGCGCTCTTTTTTGGCAATTAAGGCAAAAAAATGGGTGAGAGAAAGGGTCGGCGCTCCTAGATGTCGAGCTTGCTTGGCTAGGGGTTTATCTGATGTGACGACGGTGATTTGCTTGAGATGGGATTGAGCAGTGAGCCATTCGATGATATAGTCATCGGCAGAAAGGTTGTTGGGCGAAAAGACGACATCGATGTGGCTGAGTTGTTTTTTTGAAGGGAAAGGGGTTGTTAAATCTTGGTTGCTATCAAAAACGATGGTGCAAGAAAGGTTGAGTGTGGCAAAGAGGTGGTCGAGCGCTGCGATGAAATCTCCCCGTTTTTGCTGGAGCGGGAGGATGTCAGTTTGTGCACGGAAAAAGAAGTTATAACCATCAATAAGGTAATGCACAGGCTGCTGAGTAGGCG
>CAYTIT010000078.1:0-2920 GCA_964437975.1 uncultured bacterium | reverse complement strand
GCTCTTCCTTAAGAAGGGGCGGACGTCGCCTTGCAAAGGGTTTCTAGGGAAGGCAGGAGCTTTTCAAGTGCTTTACGACGGTGGGAAATGCGGTTTTTTGTCGCCTCGTCGAGCTCGGCAAATGTTTTTCCATAGCCCTCTTTGATGAAAATAGGGTCGTAGCCAAAGCCCTGACACCCCTTTGGCGTCGTGATAAGGCGCCCTTCACATCGACTTTGAACCTGCTTTTTCACCCCCTCTGGAGAGGCGAGGGCGAAGGCCGAGACGTAATAGGCGCTGCGGTCGCTCTCTTTGAGTTGGGCGAGTTTTTGCAACAACTTGAGAAGATTATCTTTGTCGGTTGCCTGCTCGCCAGAATAGCGGGCACTTCGAATGCCAGGTTCGTTGTTGAGTGCGGGAACGACAAGGCCTGAGTCTTCGGCAATGACCCAGTGGTTGAGCGCAGTTGCTGCAGATGTCGCTTTCAAAAAGGCGTTGGCTTCAAAAGTTTGCCCTGTTTCTTCGGGAGGCTGGTAAGTCGGAAATTGGCGTAAAGAGAGGTAATCAAAGGGGAAGAGCGGCTTTAAAATGTCGCGGATTTCCCTGATTTTGTGGAGATTTGTGGTTGCAACAACGAGTTTCATGGAAAAATTTTCCTTTACTGAATGGTGCTAAGTCAAGGACTCTTAACAACAGGCTTGATCGATCGACCTAGTTTAACAAAGGGCCAGTATGCGTGTCAAACTGTCTATTTCTCTTAATTGTGCGCGCTACTTTTGTTGGTAACTGCGCAAAGTGGCGATGGTCAAGTGCTGTCCTTGAATGGTAATTTTATCTCCCACCTTACAACCTAGGAGCGACTGAGCGATCTTTGACTGGAAGGATAAAATGTTGTGATCGGGGTCGGCATCCCATGGGCCTAAAAGAGTGTAGGTGACTGTTTCTCCTTCGGCATTGCGGCACTCGACTACAACGCCAATGCCCACTTCGTCGGTCGAGATGTCTGCTGGCGTTAAGATGCGAGCGCGGTTAAATTGGTCTGAAAGGAGTTTGAGTTCGTTTTGAAGGCGGTCTCGTTTTTCAAGCGCCGCTTTAAATTCGGCATTTTCGCGCAAATCGCCATGCTCACGCGCTAATTCAATCTCTTTGGCGTTTTCAACAGTTTCTACAGTCGAAATTTGACGAATCCGCTCTTTAATTCTGTCGTAGCCCTCTTGCGTTGTCCAGATAGGAGGTAAATCAGTTGGTTGCTCTTTGTATTTTTTGTTGAGCTTTTGCAGCGATGGATGAACAACTTCAGCCAGCGAGTGGAGAATCTTGATATCGTGGTCGCTTAAACTGTGGCATTTCGTCGCAAGCAAGAGAAATTCTTGAACGACTGCTTGGCTAGCTCCTTGGAAGATCTTACGGACATTGCTGTAGCGACCTGTCGTGAGAAAAGCGTGCATTTTCTTTACCAGATCGCGGTGGCGCGCCGATTGCTCGATAAGGCTAAAGAGGATAAGGAACGATTCAAAAAAGCGGTTTTTCCCTTGTTTATCAGAAAGAGGGAGGTCATCATCGCGCATGATTTTTTGGAAGTACCACAAAAGGGCTTGAGGGTAGCGATTGGGAAAAGAGAGGAGCTCTTTGAGTTTGAGCATCACGCCCTCTTGCTCGCCCGCTTTAAGGAGCTCGGCGAGGAGGTAGTCTCTAAGAAGGCTTTGTTCGGTTGCAAGGAGCAGGTAGGTAAAGATCTCTTTCCAATCTGGTCTGATCGTGTGCACCTGAACGAGAAGTCTCTTTTTAAAGGCGATGATATCAATTTCTTTCAGCGTCTTTTCTACTGAGGAAAGAGATTGGATCAATGTTTTTGCTTCTTCGTAGGTCGTGTCCTCGGATAAGTCTTCAAGAAAAAAGTGCAGTTGGAGTTTTTGGGGTTCGCTGAGGTCTTCAAGAGAAAGAGCTTGATGCAGCTTTGTTTGGAGTTCTTGTTTGAAAGAGGCGTTTTTAAGAGTTTGGGGAAAATCTCTTAGGAACGAGTAAACAAGTTGGATGAGCGTGTTGGCATCCGGCTGTTGCTCTAAAGATTTTTTGAGCCGCTCTTCGTGAGAAACTTCTGTTTGCCTTAAGTAAAAAGGAGAGCGGACATCCGAAGGGGCGTCAATTAACGTGTCTTTTTTGATTTTTGCGCGCGTTGTTTGCCACCAACGTGGCCAATCGGCAGCTGGAATGACGAGTTCATAAAGTTCTTCTTTGATTTCGGCCGCTGTTTTGGGGCCAAGATCTCGTAACAAAGAGCGGATGACACTGATAGGGTCCTCTTTGGAGCTCTTTTCAAGGGCGTCTGGATTGCCAAAGCGGCGCGAAAGAAAGTGGTCGTCGCTTAAAGGGAGAAGTGTGTTAAAAGCATTTTGAAACGAAAGATCTTTTTTCCCAGAGACATAGTCGAATTCGAGACTTAACTCTTCGCGTAGAAAAGAGAGGTCCATGATCTCTCCTACACCCCATCCTCCCGTATGAAAGACAAAATTTCCTTTTTTCATGTGAGTGAGGAGGCGGTAATTGCTAATAGCACCTTGGAAATTTTTTTGCTCTCTGAGCCCGATCAGTCTGATTTTATCATGAAAGTAAGGGTCGTCGGGATAGGTTGCTTGGAGGTAGTCGAGAGTGAGCTTTGCTAGTTCCGGGGTGTTGACTGCCTGAATGTCTAAAATGAGTTGAATGACCGCGTTTCCTAAAGGGGTGTCTTGAATTTTTTGCCACAGGGGGATCGCTTTTTCGACATGGCGTTCAAAGGGTTTGGCGAGTAGAGAATCTTTTGTTTTCTCTAGAATGGTTTTGAACTCTTCTCCATCGACTTCATCGCTGAGGCAGTACTCTTCCCACAAGGAAAGGAACCCTGAATAATCGTGCGATGCAATGTGTTTTTGGAATTGATTCAAATAGCTCATAAATATCC
>CAYTIT010000077.1:0-6547 GCA_964437975.1 uncultured bacterium | reverse complement strand
CTTCTTGAAGCGCGCTCGTTAAATGATCTAAAACAATGAGGATGTTTCGATGTCATACGCGATAGAAGATGACTTCTCTTCGTCCCCGGTATACTATGTTGACCTCCTTGATGACGCTCCTACCGGCTCATGGTTTCAGGGGTACTATAAAAAAACAAGGGAGTGCAGCTTTGAAAATATCTTTTTGCTTAAGAATGGCTCAAGAGCATCTCTGTATTCTATCGAAGCTACCTACCAACTTGTCGAAGAAAGAGAGCGCACCTTTTCCTTGTTCAGACGTGTGAGAAGAATCATGTTAGGGGTGATTCTTACCATAGTGACCCTGGGTCTAGCCTACAGTGACTTCAGGGGGGAACTATTTAGCAAATCGAAAGAAAAGATTTATGTAGCTTTAAAATGTCAGAACAACTTCGCCGCTTCGGCTCCTCTCTGGAACAGTGAGGTTGTTAAGAGCGGTCCCTTCTACCCATGACCCAGGCCGCGTGGTTAAAATTTCCCGAGACAACCCTCTTCTCCAAAGGCAAGATGAGCTGCAAAAAATAGCCCTTCTTGAAAAAGTTGGGATGTTTTAAATTAAGTTTTTCTGTTTTTGAGGGGGTTGTTGCGGTTAAAACCGATCTTTTTCTTTGGTTGCGATTGCTGAAGCAAGAACCTGCATCAGAATAGCAGCTGCACAACCTACTCATAGAATGTTTCTCATCTTGTGAATCTCCTTCCTTTAGGTGGGAGAGGATGTCACTATGCGCGTGCTATTAACAGGAGCCAATGGCTACATCGGAACTCGACTTCTGCCTTTTCTTCTCGATCAAGGGCATGAGGTAATCGCTTTAGCGCGTCATCCCGCTAGTGTACGCATTCCTGAAAAGGGGAAAGAGCGTGCGTTGCTTTTTTACGGCGATCTTTTAGATGCAACCTCGCTTGAAAGTTGCCCCAAAGACATCGACGCTGCTTATTATCTCGTCCACTCTATGGCCAACCACTATAAAGACTTTGAATCTCTCGATCGACGCGCAGCTGAAAACCTGATCGCTGTGTTGCGGAAAACGACATGCCGCCAAATTATTTACCTAACAGGGCTCATGTCAAATCAGTCAAAATCCCGCCATATGCGTTCGCGTTATGAAGTGGAAACGATCCTTAAAACAGCCTCGATCCCCGTTACTGCTTTGCGTTCGGGTATTATCATTGGGTCGGGAAGCGCTTCATTTGAGATCATCCGCGATCTTGTTGAAAAACTTCCGATCATGATTGCTCCGAAGTGGGTCACTCGTTACTGTCAACCGATTGCTATTTGCGATGTCATCGATTATTTAATCGATGTTCTTGGGCACAAAGAGTGTTTGGGGAAAACATTCGATATTGGTGGGCCAGACAGCCTTACCTACAAAGACATTCTTTTGGGATACGCCAAAGTGCGTGGTTTGCACCGGTGGATCGTTTCTGTGCCTTTTTTTTCGCCTCGCCTTTCCTCCTATTGGCTCATTTTCATTACATCGACAAACTTTTATCTCGCGCGTGCTCTGATTGAAAGTGTTAAAAATGACGCAGTGTGTCGCGACACCTCGATCACCAACATTCTTCCCCGCCAGTGTCTTTCTTACAAAGAAGCTCTTAAGAAAGCTTTCGATCAAATCAAAAACGATGCTGTCATTTCGACGTGGAAAGATGCTTGGACATCGAGTGGACGCTACAGTCCGTCGCTTAAAGATCTCGACACCATGCGGTTTGGCTGCTTAACGATGAGCTTTAGCACTCTTTTCCAAAAAAACCCCGAACAGATTTTTTGCCGCCTTAAAAGTCTAGGTGCTCGCAAGGGGTGGTACTTCATGAACTGGGCTTGGCGGTTGCGCGGCTTAATTGATCGCGGGCTTGGCGGCGTAGGACTGCGACGCGGACGACGGCGGAAAAAAGAGCTAAGTCCTGGCGATGTGATTGATTTTTGGCGCGTTTTGCTGGTTGATGAAAATAGATGGCACCTCATTTTAGCAGCAGAAATGAAGGTCCCAGGCGAGGCGTGGCTTGAATTTAAAATTAAGCGCGAAAAAACAGGCTATCGGCTGATCCAAACAGCTATCTTCCGTCCTCGTGGGGTCGCAGGGCGCCTTTACTGGTATGCTTGCTATCCCCTCCATTTAATCCTTTTCCCCGGCATGCTGCGCCAGATCACCAAAAAAAGATCAACCAGAAGCGCCGCGCGTTAGCCCTGAACTGGAATCGACCGATCTACCAGACAACTTGGGTTAAAATCTTTCTTCGGGCATAAAGGGGTCGAATCATGGGGAGCAAAATGTGATGCTGCTGTTGGCTGGAGATATTGGGGGGACAAAAACCGACTTGGTTTTGTTTGATGCTCAAAGTGCTTCGCAGGTCAAACAGGGCACGTTTGCAAGCCAAAAGTATGAGAGTTTAGAAGACATTCTCACTGAGTTTTTGGACGGAGTTGATGGCAAAGTTCAGCGGGCCTGTTTTGGCGTTGCTGGGCCTGTCGATCATGGAAAGTGTCATACAACAAACCTTCCTTGGGTCATCGACGCTCAGCTGCTAGAGAAAAAGGTGGCTTTAGAAAGAGTTTTCCTCCTGAACGATTTAGAAGCGAATGCCTATGGGATTCAAGTGTTACCACCCGATCAGTTTTGTACGCTCAATGAAGGGGAAAAAAAGACAGGGCATTGCGCGCTTATTTCGGCGGGGACGGGACTCGGTGAAGCGGGAATTTACTTTGATGGGCGCGTGTTACATCCCTTCGCGTGTGAAGGGGGCCATGCCGATTTTGCCCCGAGGTGTCCGCTCGAAGTTGACCTTTTTTTATATCTAAAAAAGGAGTTTGGCCATGTGTCGTACGAGCGGGTTCTTTCGGGGCCTGGACTGTATAATATCTACCGTTTTTTACTAGAGACAAAAAAAGTCGATCCCGAGACCGATGTGTTAAAGGGAGTTGACCTAAGTCAGGCTCCGAAGGTCATTTCAGAGCAGGGAGTGAAAAAAACGTCGACTCTTTGTGTCGAAAGCTTAAAAGTGTTTGCTTCCATTTATGGAGCTGAAGCGGGGAATTTAGCGCTTAAGTTTTTATCTCTCGGTGGTCTTTATCTAGGAGGAGGGATCGCTCCAAAAATTTTGCCTGCACTTCAAGAAGGGGAATTTTTAGCTGCCTACAAAGCAAAGGGGCGTTTCGACGCCCTGCTCTCTTCGATTCCCGTGCGCGTTGTTCTAAACGAAGATACTGCTCTTCTCGGCGCTTTGGACTATGCGCGAAAAAATTGAAAAGTAAGCTTTTTTTTTCTACACTTGCCCTTTTTTGCCAACGCATTGAGGAGGCTTTTTGGGCAAAAGTTGCTTGGGTGGTTCGACAGAGTTTAGCCTTGCTATCTTTGATCTTTGGGATGGAATCAGGCGGTGGCGTAGCTGGTGGAGTTTGGGGTGGCACGACATCCGGATTAAGTACCGGCGCTCTGCTTTGGGGCCGTTTTGGATCACCTTGAGCATGGCGATTATGGTCTATAGCACCGGTTTTTTTTACGCTTACCTTTTTAAGGCGCCGGCAGCGGTCTATTTCCCCTATCTCGCCACAGGGCTGCTCGTTTGGTCGCTAATTTCAAACTTGATTTTAGACCTAACAGAAAGCTTTATTGAAGCAGAAGGGTTGATTAAACAGCGCAAACTTCCCTATTCGATCTATCCGCTGCGCGTTGTCGCACGCAATTTTCTCGCTTTTTTTCACCACGCTTTGGCGATTGTGCCGGTTTTTTTCTGGTGTCAAGTCAACGTTCGGGTGGTGTCTTTGGTGGGGGGGCTTTTGGTGTTGGCTTGTTATGGGTGGGTATATGGCATGATTTTTTCGATGCTCGGTGCTCGGTTTCGCGATAGCCGCCCAATCTTTGCGAGCCTTCTTCATCTCTCTTTTTTTTTAACGCCTGTGATGTGGATGCGCGAGATGATCCCGCCCCGTTTTGCTTTTCTTATTCAATGGAACCCCCTTTACCACATGGTTGAAGTTGTTCGCCAACCGTTGCTTGGAACCGCTCCCTCGTTTTTTACACGGGCTTATCACGGTTTTTTGCTCGGAGGGGGAGCGCTTTTGGCACTTGCTTTACTAGCCAAAGCGCGCAGGCGGATTGTTTTTTGGCTATGAAACATATCGTCCATTTTCAAGAGGTGTCGATCGATCTCCCCATTTATGGGCGTCATCATCAATTAATGAAAACAACAGTTTTTCAGTGGGCGACGGGGGGGATGTTGAAGCGCACATCGAGAAGAAGGGTCGTTGTCAAAGCGCTTGACAATGTCACCTTGACCTTGAATAAAGGAGCTAGAGTTGGGCTGATTGGCCATAATGGGGCCGGGAAAACGACCTTTTTACGCGCGCTTAGCGGTGTGTACGAGCCGAGTCAGGGCACAATCACAGCCCAGGGAAAGGTGGTGGCACTCTTCGATGTGCTCTTTGGCGTTCATGAGGAGTTAACGGGACGGGAGAACCTTTTACTCCGAGGAAGCTTAGAGGGACTTGCGCGCAAAGAGGTGAGGGCAATTGAGGAAAAAGTGGTCGAATGGGCCCAGCTTGGCGACTATTTTCATATGCCTCTTCGCTCTTATTCAAACGGGATGAAGTTGCGCCTTGGTTTTGCTTTAGCAACGGCGGTTGCTCGTCCCGATATCTTTTTATTCGATGAGATTGTCGGTATAGGCGATCGGGAATTTCAACGAGAAGCACAAAAGCATCTGCGCGCCATCATCGATCAGGCACACCTTGTTGTTCTCGCGTCGCATGACTTGTCGATCATTCGTGAGATGTGCGACCAAGTCGTGTGGCTACGCCGTGGAAAGGTCGCGTTTTTTGGCTCAGTTAGTGAGGGGTTAGAACGATATCAACAAGAGGTCGATGGTTAAGTGAAACAGATGATTCCCGTTGTATTAGCAGGAGGCAAGGGAAAACGACTATGGCCTCTTTCGACAGAAGAAGAGCCGAAGCAATTTGTTCGCCTTGCAGGGAAAAGGTCGCTGTTTCAGGAAACACTTCTTCGGGCAGAGGCAGTAGAAGGGGTAGAAGACATTATCGTCGTCACTCATGAAAGGAGCTATTTTACCGCGCGGCGTCAAGTGCAAGAGCTAGGAATCAAAAGGGTCTTTTTCTTACTTGAGCCGCAGCAAAAAGGGACGGCGCCGGCGCTCGCTTTTGCCGCCTTGTATGTCTCTAAGTCTATGAAGAAGCCGGCGCTCCTTCTCGCCCTCCCTGCCGACCACGAATGTGAAAAGAGTCCTTTTATCAGGCTGGTCGCACAGGCGGCGCGTCAACATCAGGAAGAGTGTATCACCACTTTTGGCGTTGTTCCACGTTCGCCTGCGACTGGGTATGGATATCTCCAAGTGGGAAAGCGCCTTGCTCCAAAGCTTTTTTCGCTCTGCTCGTTTATTGAAAAGCCGCCGCGCTCTGTGGCAGAGCAGCTTTTTGGCCAAGAAAAGGTCTATTGGAACACGGGAATTTTTCTTTGTTCCCCGAAGGTGTACTTAGAAGAGCTTAGCAAGTATGCCCGCGCGGTTGTTACAGCGGTTGCCAAGAGTTGTCAAGCGGGCGAGAAAAGAGCCGAGTATGCGGCACTTCACCTCGGTTTTTTTGAGACTTGCCCCGCTCTTTCGATTGATCGAGCGATCATGGAAAAAACAAAGCGCGGTGCGGCGATGCTTTTCGAAGGGCGATGGAGTGACTTAGGTCTTTTGGCAACGTTTGTCGCTAAGGAAAAACAGGTGCAAAGTAGGGAGAGTGTGTTCCTTGAAGGGTGCCAAGACGCGCTGATTCACTATCGGGGAAAGAAACCGTTGCTCGCTGTTGGAATTGACCATCTTGTCGTTTTAGAAACGTCGAAGACGCTCCTTGTAACGCAATGTGCAGCACAAGGCGAAGAGTTTACGCAAGAAAGGGGTTAGCCACGGACACATCTTGACGAGATAGGCGAGAAGGCGCAACAAAAAGAGGGTGCGTACGGGCTCGCCGTCGCACGGAAGGCCTTGTAGAATAGAGCGAGAACCAATAGATAATAACAAACGATGTAATCGCTGATGAAGCAAGCGGTGAGCACTTTGCCAAAGCGCTTCAGGAAAGGTCTGTTTGGCGTTGTCGATGAGGGTAAGGTAACTCGGCCATATGAGTTTTAAACCAGCTTGTGTCGAGTACCCTTGCTCATGGCGGACAAAGTAGGCACAGGGTGTTTTTGAAAAAACAAAAGGAGAGCGCGCTGCGAGACGGATCATCCAATCGAGATCAAAGACTTTGATGCGCGGATCGAGCGCCAGCGATGTGGTTGCTTGTGTCCGGAACAGAGTCCCTGTCCAATTGATATAATTTTTAATCACATGGAGTGCTCCTTGGCCAGCTTCGTAGTACTCTTGATCGGGCCATTTATGAGCGGTTGCATAGAGCGTCTCTCCCGCCTTGTTGACATCGAGTGTAGAGCCGATGAAAAACTCCGCTTTAGGGTAGCGAGACAAAAGCGTAAGGGCCAGCGCGTAAAAAGGGGGAGCAAGGTAGTCGTCATCGGCAAGAAATGAATAAAAG
>CAYTIT010000076.1:0-6641 GCA_964437975.1 uncultured bacterium | reverse complement strand
TGATTTCCGAAAAGCGAGCCGGGCTGAATGTCGACAGAAAGCTGATTGATTTTGGTGGTTGCGTTAGGAAAGATCAAGTGCAATACAGCTTTTTTGGTACCGTTGGTTATGTTCATCCTAATATTATATTGAAAAAAAAGGATTACGGGGAGGAGGTAGATTGGTGGTCTCTTGGGTGCACTTTATTTGCATCTTTATTTGGGAAACTTCCTTTTTTAATGTCTAACTATCAACAAGAAGCACTAGATTTCATTGAAAACAAAAGAAAAGTGGAAGATGTTTTAAAAACCCGAAACATCAAAAAAACCAAAGCTTGCACAAACAAAAATATTTTACACTTGTTAAATGGTCTTTTGTGTGCAAAGGGCAGCCCAAGGCGACTTTCAGGTGAAGAAATTGTCAATCACCCCTTTTTTAGCGAAACGGTCGTTTAACAAGCTCCTGATCTTTGGTGACCTGTCATTGAAGCACTTTGAGTAAAAGGCCAGCTAGGGCATACCGGTTTTTCTCATGACCAAATTGCATGGCGCTGAGAATTAAATCGAGACTTTTCGGGTCGTGACGGCTCGCTAAAGCTTCAAATGTTTCGAGCACAAGGCGCGAGGTCTCTTCTGGAGTGAGTTGGTTGTAGTCGCCCTGGTAGGAGTTGCGCTCGGTCCAAGACAAGGGCGGGCGAAAACGAAAAAGGGGGCATGTTTGTTGCTGCTCCATCCATTCAAAAAGGGGAGGGAGATGTTCTTCTCTCTTCCCCATACGGTAAAGAGCTAGGTGGCAATAGTTGCGAATAAAAGGAGAGCCGACCCGCTCTGATTGTTGCTTGAGCAAAGTGTATGCACCTGAAGAGTTCACATTTTCAAGCAGGCGTACCAGCAAGGGGATCAGATCACGTTGTTTCACTGCAAAAAGGGTATGGGCGAGTGAAAGAAAAGCCGTTTCTGGAAGCTCGACCATGTCTTTCAAAATGTGTTCGCGCAGTAAAAGCGTCATTGCGTGGATATCGCGTTGCACTTTTTTAGCATAGGCAGGTGACGAGGGAACAACTTTCCAACACGTTAACGTCCCCCCTAAAGAAGAGATAGGTTGGCAACTGAGGTGGTGGTCCCGGTTAACTAAGAGCTTGAGAAGAGGCGCTAAACACGCGGGATCGCGCTTGTTTAGAAGGGCTAAGGCGGCGTTCAGCTGGAGGTTAACATCCTGTTCTTTGAGAAAATCTTTGAGAATGGCGGTTGTTTGAGGAAGGGAACCCAAAAGATAGAGAGCAAAAGGATTTTTATTGCGTGTTGCTTGTTGAATAATCAGCGAGCGAAAAGAACTTTTCCCCAAGCGCGATAACGCATAACATGCGGCTAGCGCCACGCCAGGAGCAGATGATTGGGCTAATTGCGTTAGCGTTGGAATAGAGTGAGAGTCATTGAGAAGGCCTAAAGCAGCTGCACACGCTTCTTGCTCGGCAACATCGGGATGAGTTGCTGCTGAGCGGATGGCGGGCAAAAAGCCGTCAAAACCAAAATGAGCTGCGACAGAAACCGCAGCTAAGCGCTGTGGCAACAAAGGACTTCTCACAAGGCGCTGCAAGATATGGAGCGCATCAGCAGAGCCAATCAAGGCAAACAATTCGGGAAAATACATCTGGAGAAAGGGGGGGAGCTTATGCATCAGGTTTTCAATGACAGCTGTTGCGCGGTCGGATTTGCGCCGCGCAAGAGCGTGCGCAGCTTCCATCCGAACCAAGAGGAAAGGCGAAGAAAACGCGTTGAGCAAAACCTCTTCTGCCCGGTCCTCGCCATTGTGAGCGAGAAACTGGACAGTGGCAAGTTGCAAGGTCGGGCTTCGACTAGAAAAAGCGTGTCGATAAAGGTCGGGGGCGTGACGTAGCCCTGCGATGCCAATGCCGTACATCGTGATCAGTTGGCTTTTTTCGTCGTTGCTTTGAGCGCCCTGCAGCAATAAAGACTCTGCTATGTCGCGCAGCAGGGTAAAATCATGGACTTGGCTTTTTTCTCTCCACTGCCGGTAAAGTTTCATGGCTTGCTCGACTTCACCCGATTGGGTTAGGTAGAGAATTTGGCGCTTTGTCGTTGCAGTTGCTTGCACTGGGACTGGAAAGGTGCAGGTCAAAAAAGATACAAGAAGCAGAGCAAAAAGAGAGTGTGTGAACATATGCATTGCATTGACCTGATCATTCCCTGCCGTCAAAGGTCTGCAGTGTCAGCCTCCTGAGGGCCTAATCGACTCGATCCTTATGTAGCTTGTCACGCGCTTTAAACTGGCCAACGCGGCACTTTCAAACTCACCTTAGCAGGTTTGAGCTGTTGACTATAACATTGCGGCTTTGATACCCTTAATTGGTCTATCGCCAGCATGCCTCGTGATGAGGTCTTTAGGCAAGGTTAATTTAAAACATCCCCACTTTTTCAAGAAGGGATATTTTTTGCCAGCCGCGCCCTTGCCTAAAGAAGGGAGTGGCACAAATTTCCTAGATAGTAACAATGTATCACGCTCAGAACGCATCTTCTCGCCCTGCAGCCGCTTCTCTTTCAAAACAGGGGATAGGTTCTGTGGGCGATTCCATCGTCAGCTGCTTAGAAGGTAGTCAGCGCCTGACCTATTATTTAGGTGATAAGCAACTGCGAGATCCCGATGATCAAAAGCGGGAAGGGGGGG
This sequence comes from uncultured bacterium, assembly GCA_964437975.1. Classification (GTDB taxonomy): domain Bacteria; phylum Chlamydiota; class Chlamydiia; order Chlamydiales; family Simkaniaceae; genus JBCCHO01. Next base: position 3,977 of record CAYTIT010000076.1, on the reverse strand, counting down.
ATACGTCACGTCCATCTCCTATTGGCCGGATGAGTAAAAAAAGCTTTTGGAAATGGTCTGATATTCGCCGTGCCGGCGCGAATGAGCAAGACCACGCCCTTTTTTATCATGGGAATTTTTTGGCTCATATCCAAGATCTCGACTTGCTTGAAATTCTGATTTTAGTAGCTAAAACACCCCAAGAGGTCGATAGGGAATGGATCGACACGTTTGTCAACAATCTTTCTTCTTTAGTTAGGCCCTATATCAAGGGGACAGAGACAACCTCAAGCTCCTCTTTTCCTGTATTAGACGAGAGGCTATTGCAAGAGATAAAAACATGTTTGCATCGGCGTAGCGAAGCAAAACAAGCGCTTTCAGACAAAGATATGTCAGAAAATCAGCGGCTGCGGTGTTTGCTTGCGATGATAGACGATGCAACGCAGTCTTTTTCTTTACCGGGTTTGCGGTTTCTTGTGAGCCAGTGTTGGGAGCTCTTTGAACATCTTCCTTGGGAAGCTCAAGAGCGTGTGGTCGAAGGGTTTTTCTGCGGTGAACAAGGAGGGTTTTTGGTCAAATGTGTCAATCAGGCAATGATCGAAAGTGAGAATCCTTTGAGCATTCAACCGTTATTTTCTCTGCAAGAAGGCGATAAAAAAAGTGAGGACCGCTCGCAAGAGGCAATAGCCGCTCGCATCGGGCAGCTCACGCGCGAAAATCCGCGTGCCCTTGCCCGCATTCAACGGACGTACTACTATGCAACGGCCCTTTTTAGGCGAGTCTACCGCGACATGCGCGAGAGGGTAGAGGCAAACCCTGCGCTGCTTCAGGCTGCTTTGCAGCAAGCCATGGGGACAGCGCAGTCTCCTTTTTTCCGGTGACACGCTCAATGATCGTTCTTTTTTTTTGTTCTCTTCGCTGCGTCGGCCCCCTGGGGGGTAGATGAGGTGCAGTAAGGACACGTATCTTTTTTTTCCGGGTGACCACACCGCTTGATCTGGTCTAGAGATTTTTTTTTCAGCAACTTGCCGATGCCTAAACCGAGAAAAGAGAGGGCAATGACTCCGACAGCAAGGAAGAAGGTGCTGAGGAAAAGGCTCATCCTTTTTTCTTTTTTTCGGCGACAAGGGCTGTTTCATCGACCCAAATAGGTGAGCTCCAAGCGAGATGGTCGTCCTCTTGAATAATGCGCATGTAATAGTAGGCGAAACGAGAAGCCTGCGCAACAGGGGGCGTCAGGAGAATGTTTGCAAGAGGTTCGCTATCGTCGAGAGCGAATTCGTATGTTTCTTTTTTGGGGTGTTCAATATGGAAAGGTGTGCCGTTGCGGATGATGACCACCTCTTTAATGGGGGCTGTGCCAACGACATATCCCGTGATGTGGCGGTTATAATTAAGCCCCGGCTTTGCCTTGGCGCTGACTTCGCTTCCCATAGGAGTGTTAGCGATGAAAAATCCTAGAATGATGCGAGGGCCAGTCGTCGCATAACACGAGCGTTTATTCAAGGCTTGAATCATACTATCGCGCGTTTGTTGTGTTGCTAAAATAGCGGTTAACCCAGAAGAGTATTGCGCTTGATCGGAATCAAAAAGCGAGGAAAAGACCCCGCGGTCGTCATAACCGCCTGCAACAAAACCAAAACGGTGGTTTTGATTTAAAGCGCGTCGGATAGAGCCCTCTTTGACTTCTTGTATTCCAGATTTGTTTTTAGAGCGGATAGGGCGAGGGTTTCCTTCTGCAGCTGTGCACTCTGAAGAGCCCCATGCATTGTAAATTTCGACGACTTTTTCATATTCGGGTGCAAAATTTTGAAAGTCATAACATGTCGTACTTCCCATCGTCATCGAGGGAATCGAGATAAAATCTTTGGTCGTATGACTTTTGTATATTTTTTTTAAATGGCTCGCTTTACTTTCTTTTCGGCGTAAAATTGTTTTATTGTCTTTGAGGTAGACAATTTGCCTTAACCCTTCTGTTTTAGGTGTTCCTGCCCATTGCATGCCGAGAAAGGTTGTAAAACGGTCGTCTTCATTGAACTCAGAGATATGCGTCGCAATCGTTTTCCAGGTGGCTGTTGGTGTTTCTCGCTCACTTTCAAACGGGGAGGCGGCAAAAAATTGGAGCGCTTGATCATCGCGGTTGTGGCGGAGAAATGTTTCGACTTCGCTTGATCCGCTGTATAAAGTCGACTCTCCGTGAAAAGACCCCCAGAAAAGGGAGGGGGCTGTATCAGAAAGGCATTTAATCGGCGTCGAAAAGAACGTTTCTTTTGTCGCAAGGTTGGTGAGTTGGAGCTTGTAGATCCCCTCTTCATTGAAATAGAGATTAGGCAAGTTAATAAAGCCTGTTTCGGGAACAAAAAGCTTCCAATTGATGTTTTCCCGAATGCGGTCATAAGATAGCTCGATGAGAGTCCCTTCTGGTGCATTGCTTGTCAGGTTGCCATAGCGGTCTTCAAAGCGCACAATGACATCGAAGCGCTGATTTTTATTGACAATAGAAGGAACGATGATGCGGATGTGGTGCAGGGTATTGCCGCGAATATCGAGGTAAAAAGTCTCAGGTTCTTTGTAATTTCCCTCGCCTTTAGGATCGATATAGAGGAGAAAGGGGCGGCGGCGGCGGGTATAGTGTTGCGCGCTATTTCCCTTCCCTTTACTATCGAGCGCGCCTAGGGTAATCGCGATGGGTTCTCCTCCTGGCACATCTTGCGGCAGGGTGAATTCAAATTGAGGCAACCGGCCCTCTGGAGCGGTGATGGCACTTGCAGCGATCGGTTTTTGACCGGGAAGCACTAGCCAAATGAGGTTATTTTTCGCTTTTACATTTGTTTGGGGCAGCTCCCAATCAAACGCCCTTCCCTTTGAGTCAAGATCGAACTTTAAGCGGCTCCCTTTGGGAAGATCGGTTGCCGGCGTATAGATGAACTTCCACGTCCCCACTTCCCCGGCTAAAGCGATTTTTGGTTCGGTGTAACTAATTGAGCGGGCCATGGAGTCTCCTTCTTCTACCTCAATAGAGTCATTTTAGTGGAAAAATTGATTCTTTTTCAACCGGTATGCTTTTCTAACAGTCATTTCCATCAGAGAGAGGAAAAAAGTCAGTCAGTTGCGCGAGCTGTGATAATCACTTTTTCGATGGCGCGCTCACTGGAAGTCATCACTTCAATGTCAAATTGATCGGCGTGTAGTTTCCACCCCTTGGAAGGAATCATGCCGGCGCGATGAAAAATAAGCCCGCCGATCGTGTCGTATTCAGAGCTTGCCGGTAGCGCGATGCTGAGCTCTTTTTCAATGTCAAGAATGGTCATTTTTCCATCGACAATCCACCCTCCACCGGCGAAGGGCGTATAGAGCTTTTCTTCTTCTGCGGCGTCGTGCTCATCGGCAATTTCGCCGACAAGTTCTTCGAGAATATCCTCTGCTGTGACAAGCCCCTCGGTCCCCCCGTACTCATCGACGACAATAGCGAGGTGGGTCTTTTTTTGGCGAAAATCTTGGAGCAGAGAGGAAATTTTCTTTGTTTCGGGGGTGTACAAAAGGGGTTTGATTAGGGTGCTAACTGGGGCATCTAAAAGAGAGGGATCTTTTGTTTCAATGCTTTGATAGTAAATGTGAATCACATCTTTATACAGTAAAACGCCGATCATGTTGTCGATTTTATCGCGGTAAATAGGAATGCGGCTAAACCCTTCTGCACTTAGATCACGTGCAACCTCTTTCAGTGTGCGGTCGGCGGGAAGAGCAAAAATATCAATGCGCGGTACCATAATTTCGCGTGCGATACGGTCGCGAAATGAAGCAATAGAGAGGATCAAACGTTGGTCGATAGAGCCGAGGGCAAGCGTCGAGCGCGTATCGTGAATGAGTTCGAGAATTTTGTCTTTTAGAAGGGGGCGGGCTGGGAAGACACTGCGCAGGGTGTGTCGTTGAAAAAGTTTTTTTTGGATGCCGAGAAGGGGAAACGTGAGTGGAGCAAGGGCGCAGAAAAAAAGTGA
>CAYTIT010000075.1:4109-6702 GCA_964437975.1 uncultured bacterium | reverse complement strand
CCTGCACAGAAAGAATTCTTTACTACTCAGGTCGCGTGCACCGCATCGGCGAAGTCCATGAAGGCGCCGCAACCATGGACTACATGGAGCAAGAACAAGAGCGAGGGATCACCATCACCTCAGCGGCGACAACAGTCTATTGGAGTGGGTGCAAAATCAACATCATCGATACCCCCGGACACGTTGATTTTACTGTGGAAGTTGAACGCTCTTTGCGCGTTCTCGATGGATCTGTTGCCGTCTTTAGCGCTGTTGACGGCGTCCAACCTCAATCAGAAACTGTGTGGCGCCAAGCTGAGCGCTATGGAGTTCCTCGCATCGCCTTCATCAACAAGATGGATCGCGTTGGAGCTGATTATTTCTTTTGCATCGAGAGTATGCAAGAAAAACTCGGCGCTAATGCCGTCGCCGTTCAGTGCCCTATAGGCGCTGAAGGTGGTTTCATGGGAATGGTCGACCTTATTTCTATGAAAGCCTACCTCTTTAAAGATGAGACGATGGGTGCAGAGTACGAACTAGCACCTATTCCAGACGACTTACAAGAACAATGCAACAAACTCCGCGCTAAACTGCTCGAAGAGCTCGCTACAATCGACGATTCTGACGAGGAGTTCATGCTCAAAGTTCTCGAAAGCCCCGACACACTCCCCGAAGACGAAATTCACGCGAAAATTAGGCAAGGGGTGTGCACAAATAAAATGAATCCCGTTCTTTGCGGCACAGCCTTTAAGAACAAGGGAATTCAACCTCTTCTCGATGCGGTGACCCGATGGATGCCTTCTCCAATTGACCGAGGCATCATCAAGGGAAGCGATGTCGATTCAGAAAAAGAGCTGGAAATTCAACCCTCAGATGATAGCTCGTTATCAGCGTTAGCTTTTAAGGTGATTACTGACCCTTACGTCGGTCGACTGACCTTTGTCCGCATCTACTCGGGTGTCCTTCGAAAGGGGATGACGTTAATTAACACAACGAAAGGGAAAAAAGAGCGCATTTCTCGTCTCATTGAAATGCACGCTAACCAACGGAAAGATCAAGACGAGTTTCGCACTGGAGATATCGTCGCCTGCATCGGCCTTAAATTCACCACGACAGGAGATACTCTGTGCTCTGAAAGCCATCCCCTCATCCTCGAAAAAATGGAATTTCCCGAGCCTGTGATCGCCATGGCGATCGAACCCAAATCGAAAGCCGACCGGGAAAAGCTCTCAACAGCGCTTAAATCTCTATCCGAAGAGGACCCGACCTTTCGTGTGGCGACAAACGAAGAGACAGGGCAAACCATCATTTCTGGAATGGGGGAACTTCACCTCGACATCTTGCGCGATAGAATGTTTCGCGAGTTTAAGGTTGAAGCCAATGTTGGCAAACCTCAAGTCTCTTACAAGGAAACAATTACAACAGCTGGAAAAACCGACACCAAGTTTGTCAAGCAAACAGGTGGTCGCGGCCAGTATGCCCACGTCTGCCTTGAGATCGAGCCCAATCAACCGGGTGAAGGCAACGAAATCGTCAATAAAATCGTCGGTGGCGTCATTCCCAAAGAGTACATTCCCGCCTGCATTAAGGGGATTGAAGAGGGCCTTGCTAACGGCGTCCTCGCGGGGTATAGCCTTGTCGACGTTAAAGTCGCTATCGTTTATGGCTCGTTCCACGAAGTCGATTCCAACGAAATGGCCTTTAAAATTTGCGCCTCTATGGCAATCAAGGAAGCTGCTAAAAAAGGCGCTCCTGTCATCCTCGAGCCGATTATGAAAGTCGACATTACAACTCCCGAGGATTTTGTCGGAGATGTCATGGGCGATATCAACCGCAGACGCGGTAAAATTATGAATCAAAAAAGCGAACGCACTGCCGTCCGCATCGAATCTGAGGTCCCCCTTAGCGAAATGTTTGGCTATTCCACTACGCTCCGCTCATTAAGTTCTGGTCGCGCAACGTATACAATGGAGCCAAGCCACTTTGAGAAGGTCCCAGCTAAGATTCAACAAGACATTGTAAAACAGTAGGTCAAAAGAAGTTGCCATGACACATGCCACGAAAAAAAGAAAAGAACCCTCAAAAAAAGCACCCGCTGCAGAAAGCACCAAGCGAAAGCGGATCCGTATTCGGTTGAAAGGTTATGATCAACGCGTCCTCGACCGCGCGACAGCAGATATTGTCGAAACAGCAAAAAGGACAGGCGCGCTCATTGTAGGCCCTATCCCTCTCCCTACAAAACGGCAAATCTTTACTGTACTGCGCTCACCCCACGTCAACCGCAAGTCACGCGAACAATTTGAGCAGCGCATTCACAGTCGCATGCTCGATATCCGCAATCCCACACTCGATACAATCGATAAACTCAAAGTTCTTCCGGTTGCAGCTGGCGTCGACATCAAAATTAAGGCTTAATCGCCTCCCCTTGTTTTAGCTACAGCTGAGTTACTTCCCATCCCTTACACAGATGGGAAGCTGAATGTCTTTTCGTCAATTATTTGGATAAGGGCTTGTCGAGTAAATATCGTCATAACCCGGGGTTGTTGCCACCTTTAGATATTTGCCAACGACTTTTCCGTCGATAACCACAATATAATAGGACCTAAGCTCAAGA
>CAYTIT010000075.1:0-4094 GCA_964437975.1 uncultured bacterium | reverse complement strand
GCGAATCCGCTCAATGTACTCGTAAGTCTCACTTCCATCTCCCTTAGAAGAAATCGCATACGGCTTTCCGTACATCCTTTCAATGTCAGCAGCTGACATCCCTACTTCGATATTTGCATACCCCTCACCTGTCATTGCCATCCTCTCAGAACAACCAACAAGTAGGCAGGCGCACATGAATATTAAAGGCACTTTTTTCATCCTCTTCCTCTTTCCTCCTTCCTTTCTTTTACCATAGCCAAAACAAGCCTATTTCTGTGAAGGGCTATTTTTTCGCATTTGTCCGTGAATCACTGTGCGGAAATCATCGGATGTCGCATATTCAGCGTGAAACAAATAGGAACCTTCGTCATGTTCTGCGGCTTCGTAAAATTCAAACCCTTCAAAACCAAGCTGCTCTAACCGAAATTCCCAACCAATCAATTTTGGATTGATAATCCCCTGTCCAACCACCATTCCCAGCGATTGATTCTGGAGCTCAATCGCAAAGTTTTCAGCAGCAACGTCGTAAAACAAAAGGCGGTTGCACATCGTTTCCGCCAGTCCCGACACATAAATATTTTGGACTGCTGCAATTTTCCCCTCTTTGTTTGGAGAAGGAACTGTCCAGCTGGTGGTAAACGGCAAATCTTTTTCGTCCATCATTGAGAAACGAATATGCCCCTCTCCGACCCACTCTCCTGCTTCTAGAATAAAAGGATGTTTAACCATTAGAACATAAACCTTCTAACATAAATACTTTGTAAAATTCCAAGGGCGCTCATTGTGAGGACCACAGATGAGCCTCCATAAGAAATCAGGATCAAAGGAACGCCCGTAATCGGCAAAAAACCGCACATCATTCCTATGTTCACAATAATATGCACAGCCAAATAGACCGAAATCCCCGCGGCAAGGACACGCCCGAAAGGATCACGTGCAACGACTGTTACCCGAAAACTACACCAAAGAAGCGCGAAAAACAAGGATAAGAGCGTAAAAGCACCTGCGATCCCAAATTCTTCGACAAAAGCGGGAAAAACAGAGTCTGTCCTACCTGCAGGAAGGAAGCGCTTGCGGGTAAAGGCCCCTTTTTTCCAGCCACTTCCCCAAAATCCACCCAAAGCAATGGCCGTTTTCGCCGCTTGTTGATGCCCTGTATCGGGGCTCACCCGCTCATATTGGTACTCTTTGAGAACAAGATGGGCGACTGGCCGCATTTTTTCGTGGGGAATCACCCCTAAAAAAATAGCAAGGACAAGCGCAGTCACAGCGAGAGCGCACCCTGTTAAAGCAAAAACGATGCGGCGCTTCACTCCGCCAAAATAAAAAATGCCTAAGGTGATCGGCAACAAAACAAGTGCCGACCCCAAGTCGGGCTGTTTAGCAATAAGGAGAAAAGGAATCCCAGCAATCACTCCAGCTTGCCAACACGTACTCCATCGGCTGACTCCCTTTCCTTTTTTTTCCAAAAACCAACTCAACGCCAGGACAACAGCGATTTTTGCATATTCTGAGGGCTGCACACCCATGTGAATAACGGGAATGCGATACCACCGATTGACTTTCAAAATTGTTCCTGTAAAAAAAAGGCCACACAGCAAAATCAAAGCCACCGCATAAACAATCCACGCCCATTCGCGCATGCGGCGGTAGTCAGTAAAGGCCAAGAGAAAGTAGGCTCCCCACCCAAGCGCAAACCATTTCAACTGATTTTTCACATAACGGGTAAAAAAAACATCTTCGCCTGTGATCGCCCCATCACAGGTCGTCGTCACAATCACAAGAATACTAATAGCCATCAATCCCAAGAGAATGGGGATCACCTTCCAGTCAATCCGGTATAAGTAGCGCATGTTGCCTACCTTTAGTTCAGAGCTCAAACAGTTGCATGCTATTTAGACCGTGTCAGGCAACATACCCTGATCCCATTGCTTTCATGGGGCAAGCTAACTTCAAACAAAATCATCTCATCCCCAGTCAACTGATTGTCTCCTTGATTATCAAGTATCACACCCTTTCTTTGCTCCTGAAATTTACCAAAAGCAGCGCAAACACCCCCTGGCAAAGGGACTACCCCGCTTCTTGAATGACGATCGGTAGAGCTGAATTTGTCTTCAAATCAAATAGAAACGTTGTCTATTCTTGCCTATACCGATCGATCTACCTTTGACGTATGCAAAACACAGTTCTCACCCATCATCTCGCTACTGTCGACTCAACACATGCTTTTGTCAAAAGACACTACTGCGAATACCCTAAAGACGCGATTACCCGTGTCCTAGCCTCAACGCAAACCGAGGGGCGGGGAAGATCGGGACAATCGTGGCTTTCCCCACCCCATCAAAATCTCTATCTCACCTATTTCGCTTACCTTCCTAAAACGCAACCCGATCTCGCGAACCTCGCCCAGGTCACGGCAGTCACAGTGATCCAATTTCTCGATCACTATGATTTGCCTTGTCGCATCAAATGGCCCAATGACCTTCTTGTCTCTAACAAAAAAATTGCCGGCACTCTATGCGAGTGGCTCGATCAAGGAGATAGCTACGCAACTCTTTTTAGTGTGGGGATCAATGTTAACATGACGGAAGAGACCCTCTCGCCCCTTCACGGATCTGCTACATCAATGCATTTAGAGACTAAGCTCACCTATTCCCTTGAGCCCCTCGCTGCGACATTCGACACCTTGCTTGCAACGTCAATCGCTCTTTACAAGCGCCGGGGATTTGCTCCTTTTTTTTCCACATGCGACCGTCTATTAGTGGGGAAAGGCAAGCCGATCCGCTGTCTGTTTAACGGAAGCCCACGCGAAGGTGTTTTAGAGGGACTGCATCCTGACGGGAGGCTAGAAATCCGCTTTTCTTCTAGCGAGCTTTACCTCGCTACATCTCTTGAGATCACAAAGCTCCGCTTCAATACTTTGGACGACTCCTCTTCTTAACGCCCAATCAATGAGAGACCACTTGCAAAAATCTCGCACAAGCTGCTATGAAAAGTCCGGACGAGCACTCTTCTTTTCAAAGGCTTTATAATGGGAAAAATCCAAAAAATTCACGCGCGCGAAATCCTCGATTCGAGAGGCTACCCGACACTTGAGGTTGAAGTCACGACGACAACTGGACTCACAGGTAAAGCCTCTGTTCCTTCTGGCGCTTCGACCGGCACTCGTGAAGCGATCGAAATGCGCGATGGCGACTCTAATCGCTACGGAGGCAAAGGGGTCAAAAAAGCGGTCCATAATGTCATCAGCCCTCTAGCGCGTTGTCTTGAAGGAAAATCGATCTTCGATCAAACGGCTATTGACCATGCGATGATTGAAGAAGATGGAACAAGTAATAAAGCTTCTCTTGGCGCCAATGCCATTTTGGGTATCTCCCTTGCCGTTGCCCGCACTGCTGCTATGTGTCAAAACATCCCCCTCTATCGCTATATTGGCGGCTCGCATACACCGTTGCTGCCAACCCCGATGATGAACATCATCAATGGCGGCCGCCACGCCGATAATACATTAGATTTTCAAGAATTTATGATCCGCCCAACTGGGGCCCCTTCGTTTGCCGAATCTATCCGTTGGGGAGCAGAAATCTTTCAAGAGCTCAAGAAAATGTTGCACGCTAACCACTTTGTTACTGCCGTCGGTGATGAAGGGGGATTTGCCCCTAACCTATCATCGAATGAAGAGGCCATCGAGTGGATCTTGAAAGCGATTGAACATGCCGGGTACCGCCCTGGAGAAGATATTCAGCTAGCCCTAGACTGCGCAGCAACCGAATTCTACGACCCCCAAAAAAAGGTTTACTGCGAAGAGAAAAAAAAAGCGCGCAACCTTCCGTTTGTCGAACGCTCTGCCGAAGAGCAAGTCAATTACTTAAAAGAGCTCAGCTCGAAGTATCCCATCGACTCGATTGAAGATGGGTTACGCGAAGATGACTGGCAAGGGTGGCAACTGCTCACGAAAGCGGTAGGGCGCCATCTCCAACTTGTCGGAGATGATATTTTTGTCACACAGTCAAAATTTCTCCAGCAGGGAATCGATCAAAAAGTGGCGAATGCTATTCTCATTAAGGCCAACCAAGTCGGCACCCTGACAGAAACGTTGGAAGCAATTGCGC
>CAYTIT010000074.1:0-6802 GCA_964437975.1 uncultured bacterium | reverse complement strand
ATCAAGTTGTTTCACTCTGATGCCGCACCTTAGAAGTGGCGGTCTGTCAGATCAAATGCCGTCCGTTACAGCTCAGCCTCGGTGTGCTTTTGGACGGCGTTGAATAGGTTTTTTCTTTCTTTCTTGTCTGGTGACGAGAGCTTTTTTGCTGTTTGCCACTCCTTGCTCTCTACCAAGCTTCAGTCGCCTTAGGACTTCCCCTAAGGACGCATTTTAGATTTGTCTTGCCGCGTTTAGTCTCCTTTCAAGGATCTTTTCATCGGAGCTTATCACTTTTAGGGGAAGGCTAGAGATAAAACGATCAGACATGTTTTTGACTGCGTACGTAGTGTTTCATGACGTCTGTTTTAATCGATAAGAAGCTATCTCTTATATATTTTTTCTATTATCATAGGGGAGATTTTTGGAAAAATTCCTCCCCCTAGCTAAAGCAAGGGGCTCCCTTTTTCTGCTCTGGGTAGTCGCGGAATTTGATAAGGATGCGATGAAGTCAAAATACCTTTTTCAGTCATTTTGTGTGGTCGCGCTGGCGGTCACTATCTGGGTTGGAGCGAGGTTTGCGCTCGACCTTTATGACTATCTTTCGCTTTCTCGATCGACAGCTGTTCAAGTCAATGAATGGCGTGTTGAAGAGTGCAAGCCGGGGGCTTTTGCCCTTTTTGCCGACTACCAATTTCAAGTCGATGAGTGTGACTATCATCAGACGTTTCGCTTTCCCAAGCTCACGTATAATAATCCTTATATGGCACAAGAACATTGCGCTCTTTGGAGCGAAAAAAAGTGGGAAGTGTGGTACAACCCTCGCAATCCCCACGTCGCTTCGTTGCAAAAACTTTTCCCTTTCAAGAAAGCGATTCACCTCCTCTTATGTATAGGGGTGGTTGTTTATTTTGTCTGGCTCAATGGTTATGTCAGGCGGTTGAAAGAGGAAGAGGTCGAGTAGTAATGAAGATAGGTCTCTTTCAGCGCGCGTTGGCGCGTGAGGTGGAGCGAGTGGAGCGCGTGATTTAGGTGGGCATGTGCTGTCTCGATGATGAGAGTTCCCCCTTGGGCGAGGAGGTGTGCGTTGTCGAGGTCGGCGACGAGTTGTGCGCAATCGCAGTGTCTGTAAGGGGGATCGGCGTAAATAAGAGTAAAGCGCTGGTTCTCGCTTGCAAGGAGTTTGAGGCCTTTTGCTATGTCCAGAGCAAGAAGGCGCGCTTGCTTTGCAGCGCCTAGTTTGGCGATGTTGGCGCGAATGGCACGCAAGGCAAAGGGGTGGTTTTCCACAAAGGTCGCAGCTTGAGCTCCTCGGCTTAACGCTTCAAGTCCCATCGCGCCACTGCCAGCAAAAAGATCGAGAAATAAGCTCGCTTCTACTTCGGTTTGAAGAGAGTTGAAAACAGCTTGACGCAGCTTTTCTGTTGTCGGCCGCGTGGCGGTGCCCTTAGGAGAGGTCAAGCGGTGATTTTTCCATTGTCCTGCAGTAATTCTCATCGCGCGGCGCAGGGGATAGAGTGAGGTTGCAGCAGTTTTTCAGCTTCCGCAAGGAAAAAGGGGTCCTCGCGTTTCAAATAATCGCGGTAACAAAGGTAGGCGAGTTGCTGAGCAAAATCCCTTTCGAGGCGCACACCGCCCTTTTGGACATGGCGAAACGAAACGCGTTGCTTGGCGTTGATCCAACATTGAGTCCCTTTCCCTTGGAGAATGAGGTCGAAATCTTGGGGGTGATCGACGACCCCGTAAATTGTATAGGTCTGGTTGCCGTATAAAATAGGATAGGTGTTTTGGTCGGGATAGAAGGTGACCTCTGTAGAAAGAGGTGAAGCTGCTTGGACGCGCACGGTAGAGGCGATCGATTGGCCGAGATTTTTTACAAGAACAGCGAGTTTTCTGGGGAAGGCGGCATGCGTTGCAGAGTACATCAATTCGCCTCCTGTCACGGTGCTGATCAGATCGAGCATAGCGAGGTTGTTGTGATGACTTGCAGCGGTAGCAAAGAGGGAAAAATCTTGTGTGTAGTGAGCGAGTTGTGCGAAGTCGGTGGTGTGTTGCTTGAGTGTTCCTAATAAATGGCCATCGGTCATCAAGAGAACGATGTTTTTCTTGTCGTCGACAAAGTAGCGAGAAGCGAGTTGAAGGAGAGAAAAAGCATCGTCTTTAGCATAAAATCCGCGATAGGTTGTTTCTTTGAGAAAGCGGCGTGCTGTATAGGCACTTTTTTTGCTCCATGAAACAGGGCGGGGCCTGAAAGCAACTGCATGGCTGTCGACGACAAGGATGTTAAACGAGTCATCGGCTTTTAAGTAATGAAGCGCTGTTGAAATGCCCTCTTTAAAAGCTTGGAACCTGCGACTTTTAACTGTTCCCGAAGCATCTAAAACAAAGATAAAATTGTGACTCGGCGCTGGAAAAGAGAGGGCCTTATTTGGCTTAATATCGAGGGCAAAGAGGTAGCCCTTTTGATGCGTGCATTGCGTGTAGCGTAGTGTGGTTTCAAAGGCATTGTTTAAAGAAAATGTGTTTAAATCGCCGGGAAGAGGGAGAGACGCTAGGTAGGCGCTTGGTTGGCGGAAGCGTTTGGTTGTTAAGTGGGCGGAAGCGTTGCGTTGCTTTTGGGAGAATGGAGAGTGGGCGGTGTGCTGCGGAGCAGCCGCCATATAGGCAGTGTGCTGCGCGTGGATGAATGCTGTTGAGCGCGATCCGGAAGGGGCGATGGGTGCAACGGCCGATGAGAGGTCGACGCTCATTGTGTCGGCAAGGCCAGGGCACGCAAACCCTGTTGGGTGAAAAAGAAAAGTGGCGTGTTGGTCTAAAGCAACAAGGTCTTGATAGCCATGTTGTGGCGTGTCCACAAGGAAGGCATCTTGGCCGAAGGAGGGAAACGAGAAGTGGTGGTCTAGAAAAGAGGACGTTGACAACGTGGCAAGAGACAAGGTGAGAGGCGTTAAGGGCGTTGATAAGCGACCTAGAGAAAGGAGCCAGGAGGAACGGAGCGGGTAAGAAAGGGTAGGTGAAAAACAGGTTGGTACAGCATGAGGAGAAAACAGCGGTAACAAAGCTGGGGTAGAAATAGGTGGAGTAGAGGCGAGAAAGAGGAGGGGAAGAGCCAAGTCAGACGGGGGAAAGGCAATAGGGGCTTTTTTGAGAGGAGTGAGAGGCTCAGTCAGGCTCAAGATGGTTGGCGAAGGTGGTGTTGCCAAAGTACTGTCGTAGGAAGTTGAGGAGGGGGTCCATGTAAGAAGAGCAAAAGGAGCAAAGGGGGCGAGGGCTGTTGTTTCGCAGCAAGGATCTTTGAGCTTGGGGTTAAGAGCGACGAGAACGTGATGCTGGAGGTTCGAGGTAGCATAAGGGGACGTTAAGTGAACAGCCGGAGGGGTTAAGTGCGCGCGCTGCATTTTCATCTGAGAGGAGATCGATGTCGGGACTGAGCGGGAGAAACAAGAGTAAAACAGAGGCTTGGAGGGGAGTGAAAAAGGAGAGGCGACCTGTAAAGAGAAACGGGGTAAAAAGCCTTTTTCAGCTTGAGGGGTAGAGGGTAACAAGGAGGCGGAAGCAACAAGGTGAGTATGGGCAAACACGTGCTGGGGAAGAGCGACATGAGAAGGGGAAGAAGCTAGAGGGTATTTTTTAGGAAAAGGGAGATGAGCAGTGAGCGCAAAGCCTTTTTGTGGCGCAGTTGTTGCCAGGTGATGCCAGCGGGAGGTAGTAGAGGACGGGGTCCATTTGAGAGGGGTAAAAAGAGCAAAAGGCATGAGATCTGTTGCTTCGCGGCGTGGATGGTGTGTTGGGCCAACGGTGGCGAAGGTGTGTTGGCAAAGGTGCGAAGGAGCATAGGGCGCCGTTAAGTTAGAAGCAGCAAGGGGTAAATGTAGGCGCTCAATGTGCATCTGATAGCGAACAGGTCGCGGAATTGAACGGGAGAGATAAGCGTGAAAAAGGGCTTTTAAAGAAAGTGAAGAGGGAGCAACAGGGCGCGCAGCTAACAAAGGCAAAGCGCCTTGTTCAACGCGAGGGGCATCGTAGGCTAACAAGGGTGGGGGAAGGGTGAGAGCCAGCGAGGATACAGAGAAAGCTGAGGGGGATAGAGGAGGTGCGAAGTGACAAGATGGTGTCTTTGGTAAAGGTAACTGGGGCCAAAGAAGGTCGGGGGGCGCTAAAGAAAAAGAGAGGTGGGTGCTAGAGGAGACATTGTGTAGACCGACGTGCGTTGCGCCAATAGGCAAAAGAGACAAAGAGAGAGAGGTGGTACTGGGAAAGTGTATGTCGGGCACATTGAAGGCGCGGACGGTTAAGAAATCACGCGAGCTCATCGAAAAATCAGGGGTAAAAGAGGGCGGGGGAGAGAGGTCAGGGCGTCTACAAAGAGGTTGAGATGAGCTGTAACAACCAATAGGGGCGGTATTGAGGTGAGTTAACAATGTGTAAAATGAGGTGGAGTCGGGTCGGGCAGTGAACGATGGATAGGAAGACGGCAGAGTCAAGAACGAGAGAATGAGTTGGGGAGCGAAGGTGAAAAAAGGTGGCGGCGGAGAGGAGATGACACAGAGGGAGCTTGGGGAAAAATGCGAAGCTAAAGAGGGAAAGTTAAGCGAGGGTTTGGGAAAAGATCTTTTGAGGCATGCCATTTTAAGCAGCCTCTTTTGAGGAAAAGTGAAGGGGTAAGGCGGCGGGGTAAAAGCGTAAAAATAGGAAAATAACTCCTGAGGGAAAAAGAAAGAGAGCGCTTCTTTTTGAGGCGGAGGGGAACAAGAGGCTTGCTTGCTCGATCCAAAAGGGATGTGAAGCGGGGCTACAGGGGGGGGCAAGAGGCAAGGGCGCAGAGGAGCTTGGGGGATGTGGTGTGGAGGGCAGCGGGTTGAGTGAGAGGCAAGGACACACGTTAAGTCAAAAGAGAGCGGACGGAAAGAAGGGGGAGGAGCAGCGAACACATCAGAAAGGGGAAGCGCGGTCACAAGCGTTGGATAAGATTCAGTCAAAGGGAGATGAACCGTCGTGCTCGGTTGAGAAGAAGGTGGGGTCACACTTACGTGGGAAAAGGAAGTGCGAAGGGGCAAGGGGAAAGAAGGAAGAGGCGATGAAGATAATGGTTGCTTAGACACTAGGCGCGAAGACAAGACAGGGTCGAGTTCAGTAGAAGGAGAAAGAGTGAAGTAGGGAAAAAAGAACATAGGAAGGGGAGGGCGATCGACGGAAGAGAAAGAGCAAGGCGGCGCAGTGAAGGCAAAAGAAGGTGGCGAAGTCAGCTCTACTTTAGGGTATGTGTCAAGAGTCAAAGGGGCAGCAGATTTTTTAGACAGATCGAACTTGCCAAGGTGTAGAGTCGAAGAGAGGGGAAGAGAAGGGGATGAGGGCGTCGCCACTTCAGGTAGAGGGGCATCGGTGCGCTTAGCTCCCCAACTTAAGGAGGGGCAAAGAAAAAAAAGAGCAACGAGCCCTAGGCGGAAAATCA
The DNA here is from genome assembly GCA_964437975.1 of uncultured bacterium. GTDB lineage: Bacteria > Chlamydiota > Chlamydiia > Chlamydiales > Simkaniaceae > JBCCHO01. Next base: position 1,371 of record CAYTIT010000074.1, on the reverse strand, counting down.
AAGCACCACTCATGAGTTAGTTGATACCAGTCGTGATCCAAGAAGCGGGAATGTTGCCAACGCCAGCGCTCCAGATTTTTTCACCGGCTACATCGCCCATCCAACACTTAGGGCGCTGGCCTGGGCAAAATCGTAGAGGCGACTTCCCTCTCTTAACTTTTATTTTTAACAAGAGCGAGTATATCTGGTTAGGCCGTTTGAACGAAAGAGAATTTTCAAATGAAAAGCGAAGCTGGCCGTTGAGATCCTCCTTTTTTAATAGGTTGTTAAGGTGTTGATTTTTTCGATGCTGTGTAAGGTGCGCTTGAAAAGAGGTTGAGGTGTGTGGGGATGGTCTTTCACCTCGCCGTAAAGTGCAAGAGCTTTCTCATTCAGCTCTTCCATCTCGGCCATTTGGTCGCTTAGACTTTTTGCTTTTGCTGCGAGGCGGAGCTTTTCAGCGCGGATAAACATCATATAGGTATCGAATCCACCCTTTTTTTCTTCGCTTTGGTGAATGTCGGTTAAATAGTTTTGGGTCAGAGGGTCGTTGTCAGCGTTAAAATCTTCTTCCATGCGGTTGAGGAAAAACAACCGGCGTTCGTCTCTTGTCTCAGGGGAAGCGAGAGCGGCGCGGATGTCGACATAGATAAGGGCAGCCTCAAGGTGGTTCGGGAAATCAAGTGCTGTTTTGCAAATTTGAAGGTCTTTTAGGGTATTGAAAATCGGCGTGATTTTGGGGTTCGATGAGTTTTTGAGTTCCGGATCGAGGAGTTGAAATTGAAGGCGAGCTGTATGCAAAGCTGCTGTATTGCTTATGAAAGTAGGAAATGTTGCGGGAGAGCGTTGAATAAAGGAAAACGTTTCTAGGGCGGCTTGGTTATTGTCGAGTGCAAGATAGGTTAAAGCGAGCTCAAACAGCGCTTCTTGTTGCGCATTCCAGGTAAATTCAGGGTGCAATCGTTGTTGTTCAATCAACGTTTTTAAAAATTTGAGCTGCGTGTCGTAGTGTTGTTGGTAGCCTAAAATTTTGATCCACTTAATCCACTCAGTGTCGAGAGAGGCCTCTTCTTCTGTCCACGAAGAGGTCATCAGGCTAGGCGCTAGAATAGAGCGAAATTGCTCGTCAGCTCGTTGCACTGCTTGGTTGATGTTGTCGGGACAAGGGTGTTTATATGCATCACACCGCTCAAAGTAAGTTGTAGCTTGGCCATAATAGTGATTGGCAAGCCATAAGATATTTTCTTTTTTGATCGTTTGGTCTCCTTTAGAGACAACAGCGTAAAGGTGCTCGGCAGCTTGCGTTAAACAGTGGGAGCGTTGGGGGTCATCTGAAAGCAAGGGAGTTTCTTGCGCGCCGAATCCAGCTAAAGAGATGTAGGCATTGAAAAG
>CAYTIT010000073.1:0-6817 GCA_964437975.1 uncultured bacterium | reverse complement strand
ATTTAAACATGCTCTTAGTTTAAGTTTATCTCGTATATAAATATACGATATTTTCAAGATTAGGGTGAGATGGAGGTTTATTTTTTACTGCCCGTTCGCGTCTCGATCCATTGTGATTCTAGCGTCGAGTTGTTCCCTTTGCCACCACCTCCACCTTTGTTGCCGGCTGCATCGCTAATAAAAAATCTGGGAACTGGCGAAGGAGCTGGCCACACATCGTGACTTGTTGACGAATTATCTCTTTCCTGTTATGATCCCCCATTAACTTTTAACAAAATCCTAGCACAAGTCAACGAAGTTATGGCACAAGATAAGTCTACCAAAAAAGCAAAAAAGAAAATTCCTACAGCTCTAAAAAGGATGCGTCAAGACGAAGCCAAGCGGCAACGCCATCGCGCGTTTAAATCCCGCGTGAGAACAGCTGTCCGCACGTTTGAAGCTGCTCTTTCCAGCAAAGACCAGGAGAAACAAGCAGTTTCCCTCCAAACGATTTACAGCTTGCTCGACAAGGGTGTTAAGATCAATATTTATAAGAAGAACAAAGCGGCTCGCGATAAGTCGCGTTTTGCTACTTTGGCAAAGCAAGCTGTCTAGCCACATCTTCCTTCAAGAGAAAGACCTCGAAACTCCCAGAGCTATCGGCTTCTCTAAGGTTGTGGAGTCACCAAAAGGGAAAAAAGGGACCCCCTCGTTTGAGCCATGGGGGCGATTTTTTTAAAAACCTTTTGAATTATATTCCAAAAGAAAATATAGTTGGGGCGCGGAAAAATTTGAAGTTGCCTACAAGTCAAATAGGCACGTTATCTATTCTTGTACATCTCATGTTGTTTGGTGTCCGAAATACCGTCAGCGTGTCATAACAAACCCAATAGACATCCGCCTTAAAACCATTCTATAAGGTTGCTGTATCAATCTTAAAACAGAGCTGATTGAAATGGAAGTGATGTCCGACCACCCCCAGTTTGGTAGCCGTCGTCTCATCAAGCGTCTTAGTCGATCTGAGCCTCCCCTTGGATTTATCCATGGGGAGGCTCCTCAGACACCCTTTCCTTTGAGAGAGGGAAAGAGCACAATAACCCCCCCCCCTAAATCTAAGTAGCTCGCGGAGGTAATATGACAACATCTATAAGAGAAAATCCTTCATTCACCTTTTCTGAATTGCCCGTTTTATTGGGCCGCGGTGGACACGCAAGCGTCGTATTAGGCACCCTCAATGGCATCACCGCATGCCCTAATAGCACCACGTTATGCGCTATCAAAAAAAATCAAAAGTATCCAAGCATCGGCCTTCGAGAAGCTGATATTCTTAAAAGCTTGAATAACCCTTATATCCTTAGCTATTACGGCCAATTTCTAGACAAAAAGTCCAGCACTCATAGATTAGTAACCCAATATTGCCCTTCGAATGCCGTTCATTGGATCAAGCACGGACTGTTTGCAAAGGCCTGCCATTTTTCAAAGCTTTGTCGCCAATTATCAATAGGGGTCGCCTACCTCCATGAAAAAAATATCTTACATCTCGACATTAAACCAAACAACATTTTGATTGATCGTGTTGGAACAATCAAGCTTGCCGATTTTAGCGCAGCTGTCATCGGAACAAAAACATTCATTTCAAAGAACCAACCATTCGGGACGTTTCCATACCGCTCTCCTGAAGGCCTCCTTAACAATCAGTATGGCACCGAGTCAGACCTATTCAGCTTTGGAATCACTGTATTGACCGCTAAGTGTCAACGTCCCCCTATCTTTGAAAAAACTGAAGAAGACCAAAAGTTGAAAGTCAGGTCCGCTATCAAGACCGGGACATTTAAAACCAAGTTTAGTGTGAGCAATGAAAGCTTCGTTTCTGCAAATTCATCCGAGGAAAAGTCCATGAAAAAGTTGAAATCCGTTGTCAATGACTGCCTCGCGCTCGATCCTACAAGGCGTCCGAATGCAAAACAACTTGTTCTCGCCATCCATGCCTGTTTGGAAGATCGTGGGAATAGCAACACGTCAACGACTCTACCTCAAAAACAAGTCGATAAGTATCCCGCAGTCCTTCCACCCATTCCAAACTCAACGGTAAATTATGGGAAAAATTGAGAAATTAGCTGAAAAAGCAACGTGTTGTTTCCACCCCGCATCAGTAGCAGGGTCTAACTCAATATCCCTTGATCTACCGATCGGGAGTTTTGCCAACGCCAGCGCTCCAGGTTTTTTGTCGGCAAAGCAGCCGGTCAACACAATGGAGATCGTAGCAAGGGCAAAAAAACGACGCTCAGATCACGTTCGGCCTAACCGATGACGCTGCCCCAACCGTTGAATCGACTCCAGTGGGCTCCTTGCACACTGTCTAAAGGGGTGTTAACAGGGGCAAACGCCGCGCAAGAGTGGATGCTTCCCCATTGGTGGCGCTGTTATACCGCTTTATGCAACGAGCCCGTCGCCTTTATCGACTTTGGCATGTCGCCAAGCGCTCGCGCCTGGTGCCAAACCAAAGGCATGCTCCTTCCTTTTACTTGCCCCACAGACATCGTCCAAGAAAAAAACGCGATCTGCCCAATTCGCGCTAAATTTTGGGAACGCATTTATCCGGGCAATGTCTGGAAGGCGCGCCCGATCTGGTTTGCCAAAGTCCTCGCCCTTTTGCAAACACCCTACCGCCAAACAGTCTGGATGGATCTCGACTGCGAAGTCAAACAACCCCTCGATCGCCTCTTTCACTACGCAGAGAATCCCGCTGGGCTTGCTGTGACCCCAACCACCCCTGCCTTGCAAAAAGCAAGCGAAGTCACAGGCCTTCTTAAACAAGGGGAACGCGGCTATAACCCAGGTGTGCTCGCTTTCAAACATGGTTCTCCTGCCCTGTTTGCTTGGGCCAAGCTTAGCATCGAGCGCAATAGCGAGTTTTTAGGTGATGAAAATACGTTAAGCCGCGCCCTTTTAGAAGGCGATTTTTCCATCACATCTTTGCCACTGACCTATAATTGGCCTTTTTTCTTCCCAGAAAATCCCGATGCAAAAATCGTCCACTTTTTTACTGCTCGGGGCAAACGCGCTCTTTTATACCGAGCGTGATTCAAGAAGTGGGAGCTCTGCCAATGCCAGCGCGTTTTCTTTGTTTAGCAGCGATGCAGCCGGTGAAAGGCAAAGGCAAAAAACTGATCCTTGGATCACGCTCGGCATATAAAAAAGATTAGAAAGAAAAAAATCCCTTTTATTCCTTAAATAATTTATAGTTGATATAATGTTACAACTATACCGAGCGTAATTCAAGAAGCGAGAGTTTTACCAACGCCAGCGCTTTCTCTTTTTTTATCGGCGATGCAAGAGGATGAGTGCTGTGGAGTTAGAATGACAACAACCCATCAAAGCTATCAACCAGGCGATACAATTGCCGCCATCGCCACCCCGCCGGGTGAAGGAGGCGTTGCTATTATCCGCATTTCTGGGCCAAATGCCCTTGCTATTGCCAACCGGTTATTTTCGGGCCCCGTGTTCGACTACCCATCGCATACCGCCCATTTTGGCAAAATTCTCGATCTTCAAGGTCAAGTCATCGACAGTGGTTTAGCCCTCGTGCTCCGCACGCCCCGCTCTTATACAGGTGAAGAGACCGTCGAGTTCCACTGCCATGGTGGCGTCCTCATTTCGCGCAAAGTGCTCCAAGCAACCTTAGCAGCCGGCGCCCGCGCGGCACTACCGGGAGAGTTTACTTTTCAAGCTTTTATGAATGGGAAAATCGACCTCACGCAGGCCGAAGCTGTCCAGACGCTTATTGCCGCGCGCAGTGAACGCGCGTGGCAAGTGGCAGAAGCGCAACTCGCAGGCAAGCTGCGCGATAAAGTCGCACAACTACAACAGCACCTGGTCGATCTAACGGCTCTTTTCGAAGCATGGGTTGATTTTCCAGAAGAAGGGCTTGAGTTTCAAACAGAAGAAGAGGTGAATGACCAACTCGAAATGTTGATCCAAGAGATCGACGCGCTTAGCGCGACCTTTTACGAGGGCAAGCGCCTTCAAACGGGGTTCGCCCTGTGTTTGCTGGGCCCACCTAACGCGGGCAAGTCGTCACTGATGAATGCCCTACTTCAAACAGAACGCGCGATCGTGACAGAGATTGCTGGGACAACACGCGATCTGATCGAAGCTGACCTCTCTTTAAATGGTTGGCCCCTTCACCTGATTGATACCGCAGGCCTGCGCGCAACAGAAGAGGTGATCGAAAAAGAAGGTATCAAACGGTCCCATCAAGCTGCTGCAGAAGCCGATTTGATCTTGGCTGTCATCGATGTCACGCGTTTAAAGGCAGGCCAAGAACTGCTGGCAACATTGCCACCTGAAAAAACCATGATTGTCTGGAATAAAATCGATCTGCCACACCAGGACCTCCCTCTGTGCGACTTTCCCTACCAAGCGGCGATTTCAGCCAAGCGTCAAGAAGGGCTTACAGAGTTGAAACAAACCATTGTACGCGCTCTAGGGCAAGGGAAAGGTTCTTCTAAGGAAGAGGTTGTTCTTTGTTCGCAGCGCCATTTTTCAGCGCTTCAAGAAGCTCTTCAGTGCATTAAACAGGCGCAAGCGGGCCTTCAAGCGGGGCGGTCGCCAGAGTTTCTTGCAGCTGATTCCCGTTTGGCGCTGCGCTCACTTAGCGCCATCATTGGCATGGACATAACAGAAGATGTTTTGAGCGCGATCTTTTCCACATTCTGTGTGGGGAAATGATGGCTAAAAACACCCGCATGGCTATTGTAAAAAAATGGCTCGATCACCTGTTTCCCACTCCAACGATCTCGCTAACCCACCGCGATCCCTACACCTTACTTATCGCTGTCTTGTTGTCGGCGCAATGCACCGATAAAAGAGTCAATCAAATCTCTCCCCTCCTTTTTTCCCGCGCGGCAACACCAGAAGACATGGTGCGGTTAACGCCTCAAGCCATTGAAACGATCATCCGACCATGCGGCCTCGCACCGACGAAATCAAAAGCGATTTATGCGCTGTCTTTGATTCTTCTCGATCGTTATCAAGGGGTTGTTCCCCGAACCCAAGAAGCCCTTGAAAGCCTTCCAGGGGTAGGTCATAAAACTGCTTCAGTTGTTCTCACGCAGGCATTTAACATCCCCGCCTTTCCCGTCGATACCCACATCCATCGCTGCGCTCAGCGATGGCAGCTCAGTTCGGGGAAAAATGTAGCCCAAACAGAGGCCGACCTTAAAAACCTCTTCTGCCTAAAAGACTGGGGGAAAGTTCACCTGCAAATCATTCACTACGCGCGCGCTCATTGCCCAGCGCGCCACCACACCTTGAGTTCGTGCCCTATTTGCACTGAGCTGCAACAGCCATCCTCCCTAAAGAGTCGCCCATCTTAGCTTGCATCTCGATGTGAGATAACGAGGTGTGCAGAAGATCCTCATCGAACATCACTTTTCCAGGCTCGAAAAGGAGAAGGATACACGACCCGCCAAACTCAAAATACCCTTTTTCGGCCCCTTTTTTGCACGCCGTTTCTGGATGGTAGGTTTGGCGAATTGCACCAACAAAGGTTGCCCCTACTTCAATAAAGAGAATCTCGCCAAACTGCGACGTCTGTAGCGTCGTTATCACTCGCTCGTTTTCCGATAAAATGGAAAGACGATCGCGTAAAGCCAGGGGGTTCACAGAGTAAAGAGGCCCTTTGAATGTGCGCGCCTTGCTGGGAATGCAATCAACGGGAAAGCAAAACCGGTGACAGTCGGTTGGACAAAGGCGCGCAATGACAAGGCTCCCTTGATGGTAGCGCGTTGTTAACGCGGGATCGCGCAACAATGTTTTAAGGTCAAATGTTTGCCCTTTAACGTAAAACCCCGCGTTTTGATCGATCGAGGGGAAGACGAGATAGCGCCCATCTGCTGGCAAAACGAGGCGATCTTCTCCTGTTGCAATAGGGCGCGCAGAACCTTTCAGTGTCCGAATAAAGAAGTCGTTAAATGAGCGAAAACTAGAGGGAGCATGGGTAAACTCGGCGCTATCGATATGAAATTTTTTGATGAACGGAGCGATTTTTCGGCGACTCCACCCCATTTTCTGGCAGTGCCCATACCATTTAGAAAGAAAAGAGCACCGCGTGACAACAGGCAAAGCGAGAACTGCCAGCCATTTTAACCACCAGATTTTGCCGTAAAGAAGGGCAAGAAAAAATTTTCCATAGACCTTTTCTTCAACAATTTTTTTTGTCGCGCGATCGCAGACTGAGATGCGCATAACTCCCCCGTTTTATTTCTATAGAGCTTCTTTCGCGTTAGCTATGATAGCTGTAAATCCCCTTTTGAGCTACAATAGACCTTTTAGTCTACTTCTACAGCGCCATGTTACGTCTTATTAAAAAAATATTTGGAACGGCTCAAAGCCGCCGCCTTAAACTTTACCGCAAAACGGTCAAGCAGATCAACGCCCTAGAGAAAAAGTTCCAAGACCTTCCAGAAAGTGCCCTCAAAGACAAGGTGGCTGCGCTCCGTCAGCGGTACCAGGACAATGCTTCTCTCGATGACCTCTTGCCAGAGGCGTTTGCCCTCGTTAAAAATGCGTGCCGCCGCTTGACCGGAACCGAGATTAACGTTTCAGGTTACCGCCAAAAATGGGATATGATTCCCTATGACGTCCAAATTTTGGGCGCCCTTGCTCTTCACCATGGCTCGATTGCAGAAATGCAAACAGGCGAGGGAAAAACACTCACCGCTTCCATGCCTCTTTTCCTCAATGCTTTGACAGGGAAACCCGTTCACCTCGTCACAGTGAATGATTATCTCGCAGCTCGAGCCTGTGAGTGGATTGGCACCGTCCTCGGCTTTCT
>CAYTIT010000072.1:0-6833 GCA_964437975.1 uncultured bacterium | reverse complement strand
AGTTTACCGATTGTGATTCAAAAAGCGGGAATGGTGCCCCAGCCAGCGCTCCAGGTTTTTTATCGGCGAAGCGGCCGATAAAGCAAGAGGGAGATGATGGCACAGGCAAACAACCGATCCTTGAATGACGCTCAGTATACAACTCATATTTTGTGCAAAAAAAACTTAGTGGTACCTATGTCGATTACCTTCCCATCATGTATCGATCGTCTTACACGATATGACAACCCAAGACATGCCGCAACGCTCTTCACGGCAGGCCAACTTAGGGAAGCCTCCGCGTTGCATGCTAGGAGAGGTTTAATCAGCCTGATAGCTACTGCCGCTTGCATCAATTTGTCTTGTTATCTCGCCTATTTTTCTATCCCTATGGCTGTGACCTCCTTAACATTGAGCTGCATTGTCTATTGTGTAGGCGTAGCAGGTGAATTTAGAAGAAGTCACCACTTGGATGCCGCCATCAGACAAGCCTATTTCAACCGACCCGCTAGCTAGTCTGCCGAGCTTAAAAACCCCAGGATAAGCCAAACATCGTATAAGAGGTCCGATCTTTGAAAAATTGCCCTTCGGAATACCCATTATGGTATCCAAAAAAAAGGCGCATTTTTCGGCCTACCCCTTGCAATTTACTCACTTCATAACCGCCGAGATAGGTGCCGTCAATCCGCCAGTTATTCACTTGCCAATTGCGTAGAAAAAAAGCGAGAAACAACGTTCCATAAAGGCGATGGTACGAGCTGCGGTGGCCTAAAAATCTAAGCTCCCCGCCATACTCTACGTAAAGAGGGGGTTTAATGGGAAAGGTACTGTCGCTGTGGAACACCCACCCCGGCCCAATGTACAGGCGCAGCGCTGGGCTCACTTGGTATGACACAAAAAGATCGAGCGCCTCCATACTTGGGTTCACCCGCACCACTCCCGGGTTATGAACGATAAACTCATCGCCCAAATGGCTCGACATATGATACACCCGCAGGCGAAAGGCCCACTTATTAAAAGCATAGCTTAGTGGAATGCCAACAAGATAATCTGTATTGATAAGTTCGGAAATCTCATCTTTGTAGTGAATGCCCATTTTAAACACCGACCAAACGCCAGCTTGAATCCCAATCTGTAGATCGCCCCGGCCCCAAAACAGGTTGCGCCACCGAAAAATAGGAAAGTTATCGCCAAATGAGACGCCGATCGATTTTTTTCCCATCACATTGTCGCCAATCCGGTAAGCAGCAGAATACATTGTCGCGCGCGGGTTGGCGATCATGGGCGGGTAGAGGACGGTCGACTGGGGAAACCAAATTCCCTTGACTTGCGGCTTCACTTCTCGTTTTTCGAGTTTTTCCAGTTGTTTATCGGGAAGCTGACCAACAGGAGTGACTGAATTCACTTCAGGCAAATCGCGTACAAAATGAATAATGCTGTTTCTAAGTAGGGCGTTTTTAGGCAAGTGATATAGGTAAACATCTCGATTTTCAACATAAACAAGAACATCAAACTCGTAGTAATTGGCGTTGACAAGCGACTGAATGTAACCTTCAAGGTAAGCATCTTCTTCATCTTCGAGATGCTCTTTGGGAATGCGATCTTGGTAAGAGGGGGGCAATTCAGCAGCAATGACCTCATCAATAGGTTCAAGCTCTGGTTCCAGTGCGAAGACACAACAGCACGTCATTCCTAAACACACAGACCAAAGATGTGTTTTGATCAAGCCCTTCATCAAGCCTTTGCCTTCGACTTATCTGCTAGTCGCCTCCTTTTTCCTTATATATACCGATTGCAAGGGAAAAATCAATCACTCAACCTGAGATGTCAACGAGCAAAAACCTGATGCTTGAGTTGCGCTCGGTATAAAGTAAGGAACTTCCTTTTTTGCTTTTTGGGAAAAAGGTCAAGTAGGTTAAAGAGGAGTTGATAACAAAGGTTATGTCCATCTGCTGATCAGTAGCGAAAACACCTAAGCGGGCGAAGCGTCCTTTGAAGACACACAATTAAACTCTAACAACACAACCTAGCTCCCCTAACTTACGGACCTTGTCGTGCAGATCACTAGGACAGCGCATATTCCAGTTGATAGGCAGTTTGTGCGCTCCTTTTTAAGACAACCCCTTTAACAAGTGAGAACCCTACCATGCAACAACCCCTTTTTCCCGAAGAAGACCTTTCTAAACACCTCCAACAAGAAGAACGGTCGATTCATATGACACTTAAAGCCCTTAGCGAATTAGAAGTGCTTGCCAAGGACAACAACCTGTCGCTGCAAGAATTGCAAAAACAAGCAGCTCCTTCTCTAGAAAAGCTCAAACTGTTAAACGGCGCTGTCGCTCGAGAAATCCAATCTCTTTTCACCAAGGGAAATCACATTGAAATGGAACACTACTTCGAGCGGGAAAAACAGCAGTTGATTGCCGCCTTAAACGATGAGCTCACCCACCATCGCGAGCTCATCAAAAAAATCAACCGCGAAAAAAATGCCGACTTCCCTACCGATTCCTAAAAAGCGCGGGCTCTAAAGAAAAAAAAGGTCGTGCGCAATAGATCGACCGATGACAAGCCAAGAAGCGGGAATGTTGCCCCAGCCAACGTTCTCCAGGTTGTTTTATCGGCGATGCAGCCGGTAAGATGATAGCAAAGGCAACAACCCCGATCCTTGGATCGCGGCGATCTATACAAATAAGCTGCGTCGCTTTAGACTAGGCATCCCCGCTTTCTACCGAGCGCGGGTTCAAGAAGCGGGAATGTTGCCCCAGCCAGCGCGCCAGATTTTTTATCGACCCCCAAAGAAGGTGAGCTTGCAAGCTCCGAGTTGGCCAGCTTTAGTCTCATTAGAGAAACGACGTTAGGAGCGCATAGATAGGCACCCTGGGATGCTTCGCCAGTTCCAGGCTCTGCGGTAAACAATGAAACAGATGAAGGAGTTAGATCCGTGTCGTTTGCACACAAACTGCTCCATAACATGGGCGAGGTGAGCATGACCGGCATTTAGCCGAGGAAGGTAACAACTATGCAAAGAATATGTGTCCTCAGCAAGACGAAAAAAGCGCTTCCTCCCCCCGCTAAAGCAAGGGGTGCCTGCGCCCTGGAGGATCTATGAAAAAGTACTTTATTACAGGTCTTGTCATTCTACTCCCTCTCGCTGTCACGATTGCGATTGTGATTTTTACAGTCAATTTTCTGACAAAACCTTTTATCGGCCTTGTTTCCAATTTTCTTGTCGAATCTCCCCTTCTTAATAAGGGGTTCCTCTTTTTATCCCACGAGCAAATCGTTACGTATCTCAGCCAACTCCTTATTCTCATTTGCCTCTTTGTCTTCACCTTGTTGCTCGGTTTAATTGCCCGGTGGTTTTTCTTTAAATCCCTCCTTGTCCTTAGCGATAAAATCCTTCATAAAATTCCCCTCATCAATAAAGTCTACAAAACAACGCAAGAAATCATTAAAACGATCTTTGTGACAGACCGCACCTCGTTTAAACAAGTTGTGATGGTTCCGTTCCCCAAAGCGGGGTCGTATGTCATGGGCCTTGTCTCGCGCCACTCGCCTCGTATTTGTTCGGAAAAAGCCCAATCTTCACTCGTTTCTGTCCTTATTCCGACAACGCCAAACCCAACAACTGGTTTTTTGCTCATGTATCAAGAAGAAGATCTCATTTATCTCGACCTAAAACCAGAAGAGGCGATTAAATATATCGTTTCAGCCGGTGTTATCACTCCGGAATATGGAGAAAAAATCCCCGAAACAGGAGGCGCATGAAAAACACCTTTTTAACAGGGCTTGCAACTTTTCTTCCTATTGCCATTACCCTTTTTATCATTGTCTTTATTTTCGACCTCATCACGACTCCCTTTGTCGGCATAGTAAAAACGCTCTTGATGACGTCCGGACTTTCCCTTGGAAAGAGCTATCACGGTCTTTCTCTTCTCGTCAGCCGCCTCCTCGCCCTTGCCCTCTTGATTGCCTTCATTTTCCTGCTCGGTTTACTAGGCCAACGCTTTATCCTCGCCCCACTTGTGAAGGTGATTCAAGCTCTATTTAACAAGATTCCACTGATCAAAACAATTTACCAAACCATGCAAGAGGTCACAAAAAACACCTTAAATAAAGAGAGCCACTCTCTATTTAAAGGAACAGCTCTTGTCCCGTTCCCTGATCGCCAAACTCGCGTCATGGCGCTTATGTCGGGCCCTTTCCCCCAGACGATGTTACGCCCTAAAGAAGGGCACCCCCCCTTAAAAGGAGACAAAGAGCTCCAATCGGTCTTTATTCCTACTTCTCCCCATCCCATCTCCGGCTTTCTCGTTATGTATGCGCACTCTGACATCCAACCCATCGATGTCTCAACCGAAGATCTTTTTAAGTTTCTCCTTTCTTGCGGCACATTCGAACCTGGTCAACATGATGCACATGAAAAGTGAAACAAAACAGATCCGAGTGACTTTTCTACAAGTCAGCTCAGGCGCGATGAAACGAGATGCCCTGATCTTAAAAGCCATCGAGTACTTTGAAAAAAAAACGCCGCTCCTTTTCCTTGTGCGCGACCAAGCTGCTCTCGACTACCTCGACCTCTTACTGTGGCGCCACCCGCCCACTAGCTTTCTCCCGCACACAGCGACAGATTCCCCTTGCAGTGACCTCCTCGTTTTGACCTGCAAAAAAGCGCTCAACCCCAACAAAGCCCGCGCGATCTTCAATCTTACCCAAGATCCGGTGGCCAATGATGACGCGACCTTTCTCCAAATTTACGAATTTGAAGACCTTAGCGCTGACAACACCTCGCTTTTTCAAAGCCGCTACCAAACCTATAAAGAGCGCGGCTACACCATCGTTACGCTCTGACACCTTTGTTTAGGAGAAGTTGTTGGCAAGCGCTAAGCTGTCAGCTCCCCCTCAACCCTCTGGAAGGACTCTGGGCACTCCAGATGGTGTGTGGCAAAAATTTTTTCATCCCCCTTCAGTTGAAAGGGTTCTTTTTTCTAACCCCCTCCTTTTAAGGCGTTTTAGGTTGATGCCGAGCGCGGGTTCAAGAAGCGGGAAGGTTGGCAACGCCAGCGTTCTCGCTTCTTGGATCGCGAGCGGATCGAAATTCAGCTCCTCTTGAATTTTTTTCTCGTTGCCTCTATAATGATTCTCGATTAAAAAAACAGAATCCACTTGGAAAAGAATTTTATTTATGACACGCATCAGCAAAAAAGATCGAAATAAACGGTGCCCCCGTAAGCCCCGCTATGGCTCGCTTAAAACAGGCCCTAAAAAAGATAAACTCCCTAAAGGGTATAAAGAGCACAGCAATGCCTACTCTTCTGCTTCGGCTATTGCCCCTATGTTTATTCCTAAAATCCCTTAACCCTTATTGCATGTACAAGAGTTATGTCTAGACATCCTAGCTATGGAAGATCCAATAAATCCACGAAAAAGCGCAATGTTCTTAAACGCTTTGAGCGCGTTGACGTCTTACGCCGTATTGGGCGTTGGAAAGATGGAGAGCATAAAAAAGTGACCGGCTTGCCTAAAACCCCTGTCGATAAATAGCACTCTAGCAACCATTTTACGCTCTACCGACCGCGCTGCAAGAATATGGATCTATAGGCCATGTGGTTGCCCGCCGCGCTTAAACGAAGGCAAACTAGGCGATTTAACTGGAAAATACGCGCAGTTTCGTCTATTTTAAGCAAAGACAAGGCCAGGTAAAACTTTCTTCTACCCACATGACGTACCGCTACTTCAGTCGCGTTTTTCTCTTTTTACTTTCGCTCGCCTCCCCTCCCCTTTGGGGCGGTCCTCATGTCGATTTTCTCAAGGCCTCTTTACAGGGAAACCGCACAACCATGGAGCAGCTGCTCAACCAGGAAGGGTCTCACTTAACACACCTGCGCGACAAAAAGCGGAACACACCCCTTCATTTAGTCATCTATAGCAGGAAAGACAAGGAGGTCAAAGCGCTCATTCAGCTCCTCCTCGATCAAGGAGCCGATCCCAATGCCCCTAACGCCCATTTCGCAACCCCTTTACATCTCGCTGTAGAGACCAATAACGCCAACGCCGCCGCTGTCCTTCTTCGCTCTCCTAAGATTCAACCCAACCTTCTCAATGAGCGCTCGTATACTCCGCTGCACGAAGCCCTGTATCGCCGCCTTATTCCCCTCATCGATCTCCTTCTCAGTTGTCCCGCTCTCCTTCCTGATACTCCGACGTGCGATGGAGCAACGCCGCTCCACTTTGCTGCTATGTGGGGCTTTCACCCCGAAGCAAAACAACTTCTCGACCACCCTCTGATTAACCCCAATGCCACTCAAACAGCTGGTGACTACCAAGGCGCCACACCTCTTCACTTTGCAGCCTTGCAAGCTCAGCCTGACATTGTCGCCCTCTTACTCGAAAAAGAGGCTGATGTGACGGTAGCTGTTTCACACGGCTTGTTTAAGGGGTTTACCCCACTCCATTTTGCTGTGATGAACCCCGATACCCCCAATGCCTTAAAAACAGCTTCTCTTCTTCTTCAAGCGGGAGCTAACCCTCGCCTGCGCTCTGCCGTGGGAAAGCTCCCCATTGACTTAACAAATATCCCGACCATGCGCGCCCTCCTTTCTCAAAAACAAAGCACTGCCCACAAAGGAGCTCTTTTACCTTGACGATCTTGTTTGTTTTCCCCTTCCTTTTTTTACTCGGCGGCAGTTTTACCGCTGCGTTTTCAAAAGCTCTTGAAGCGTTAGGACCCATTCGAGGTGAAAAAGAGTTCAAAGCGAGAAAAACCCTTTATACGGCTATTTCTGGTCTTAAAGCATTTTTTCCTAAAGAGAGCTGGAATGCCTTAGGGTATGTCTTGAGCTTTAGCCGCCACC
>CAYTIT010000071.1:0-6881 GCA_964437975.1 uncultured bacterium | reverse complement strand
TAGGTCAAAAGCTCTTCTGAGCTTGCGTCATTAAAGGGTTTGAGTTTTCCCACCGTCAAGGTGTTTTTTGTGAGTGTGCCCGTTTTATCTGAGCATAAAATATCCATCCCCGCTAACTCTTCAATCGCACTGAGTTTGGACACAATGGCTTTGAGCTTGGCCATCTTGCTCGCTC
Source organism: uncultured bacterium (assembly GCA_964437975.1). Classification (GTDB taxonomy): domain Bacteria; phylum Chlamydiota; class Chlamydiia; order Chlamydiales; family Simkaniaceae; genus JBCCHO01. The sequence goes on along the minus strand of CAYTIT010000071.1, from coordinate 6,706 downwards.
CAACAGCCATGGTCATCGAAAGAACGGCGGGTAAAGCGACGGGAATACCTGCAATCACAATCACGAGGAGAAAGATCGCCATTTGGCCAAACTGCACGTGTAGGTGCGCTGTATGCTGAATGCGAAATAGGTCGACAACGAAAAGGGTGGCGGCAATAAGAAGGGTCGTACAAATGAGAAAGCGTCCGATATTGACCACCGCTTTTTGAAAATGGGAGGTCGCTTTTGCTTGCTTGATTAATGCTGCTGTTTTCCCAAAAAAGGTATGTTCTGCAGTCGCTGTGACGACGCCTACCATGTCACCTGTCTTGGCAATCGTTCCCGAAAAAACGGGGTCACCTTTCTTTTTTTCTGCAGGAAGCGATTCTCCTGTGAGGGCAGATTGATCGACAGTGAGGTATTCCCCATCAATAAGGGTGAGGTCGGCGGGAATAATGTTGCCGAGCTTAACAGCGACAATATCTCCTGGAACGAGCTGGCTAGCGCTCACTTCGCGCCACTTTCCCTCTCTTTTTACCCGCGCTTTTAAGGCGAGTTTGTTTTTCAAAGCATCGATTTCACTGGCGGCTTTGTACTCTTGAAAAAAGCCAAGTGACGCATTGATGAGCAACAACATGAGAATCATGCTAAAATCGGGCCACCGTTTGAGATAAAGCGATAAGATCGCCGCCATCTCGATCATCCACGGAATGGGGCCCCAAAAAAAAGGGAACAGGCGCCCCCATAGGCTTTTTTCTTCCCCTTGAAGAGTGTTCGGGCCGACTTTTTCAAAGCGTTTTTTCCATTCAGCTTCCGATAACCCTTGTGTAGGGTCGACGTTGTGTTCAGCTAAAAGAGTTTCGATCGACTGACTCATGGTGATCCACCTGCTAAATAGTAGGTTTCGACATACTCTCTGACCATGCGGTTAGCAGAAAACCGCGGAGTTAAAGTTGCCATACTTTGTTTGACCTTTTCCAGCCATTGGATCGGAATGCCTGCAGAGTCGCGGTGGTAATACAGGGGAATAATCTCGCGTTCTAAAAGCGTGTAGAGCGCATCTGCTTCGGTTTCATCCCAAGCTGCTTCGTTTGCGTGACGTTGTTGATCGCCAAGGGCCCACCCGGCTTTGTCAAAGTAGGCTTCAGCCCACCACCCATCGAGTTCGGAACAGTTAAGTCCCCCATTGGCAAGGACTTTCATTCCACTTGTGCCACTGGCTTCCCAAGGAAAGCGCGGCGTGTTGATCCACACATCAACTCCTTGGACAAGGCGCTCGGCGAGGAGAATATCGTAATCGGCTAAAAAAATAGCGTGGGGACAAATGGTAGGCTGGCGAAGAAAAAAAAGCCACCGCTCGATCAGCTTTTTCCCCGCTTCATCTTTAGGGTGAGCTTTACCGGCAAGGATAAGCTGAACGGGAACATCTGTTTGAGTCAATATTTTTTCCAGCCGCCGCTCATCGCGTAAAAGGAGATCGACCCGTTTATATGTGGCAAAGCGGCGCGAAAAACCAAGGGTTAACACGTCGGGGCTAAGGTGAGTGTGGCAAAAGCGCGTCGAGTCCTTGTTGAGCTGCGCGTCGACATACTCGATCAAACGTTGTTTGTTTGAGCGGCGAAGAGCCCACAAATCAACTGGATCGAGCGCTAAGATCTTATCTTCAATCGAGCGCACATCGCCTAGCCACCGCTTGGGGCCACACGCTTTTTCCCAAAGGCGATCGGCTTCAGGTGATTCCCAAGAGGGAACATGGACGCCATTGGTGACAAAACCAACGGGAACTTTATGCAACGGCAGGTGTGGAAATAAGGGAGCAAAAAGCTCTTGACTTACCTGAGCATGGACGCGACTGACACCGTTAATGTAAGCTGAGCCGCGCGCAGCAAGAAAGGCCATATTAAAAGGCTCGTGTGTAGCACGCGCGTCAGCGCGGCCCAGAGCTAAAAAATCTTCTTGAGATAGGCCAAGCTTGGGAAAGGTTGCACGAAAGTAATGGGCCATGAGATCAGGGTCAAACCGGTCAAACCCCGCTGCGACAGGTGTATGCGTGGTAAAAAGGTGGCGCTTTTTCACAGCGGCAAGTGCATGTGAAAACGAGGGCGTTTGCATCGACGATAAGGTTGCTAAACACCGCTCAACAACGACAAGTGCCGCGTGCCCTTCGTTAAGGTGATAGAAGGTAGGCGTGAGCGCCAGCGCGCGGAGAAGAGCGCTCCCACCTTGAGCTAAGACAATTTCCTGTTGCAACCTCTGTTCGCGACCACCCCCATAAAGCTCATCTGTGATTCCCCGATCTGCTGGGGTGTTGCGCAAATCGTTGCTGTCTAAAAGATAGAGCGTGATTGTGCCAACGCGCACATGCCAAACGCGAAGAAATAAAGAGCGCCCTGGCAAAGCAAGCTGCAGAAAAAGGGGGCGGTTAGCGGCGTCGACGGTGCGCGTGATAGGGAGCTGCGCGGGATGGTTACAGGGGAAAAATTCCACTTGCTTCCCACTAAGATCGAGCGTTTGGCGAAAGTACCCACGTTGATAAAGAAGCCCAATCCCCGTCAAAGGGATGCCGAGATCACAGCTCGCTTTGAGATGATCACCAGCGAGAAGTCCAAGCCCACCCGAATAGATGGGAAGGGCTTCGCTCAAACCAAACTCCAAACTAAAGTAGGCGATATGATGGTCCTTTTTCGGGCCATAGTGGGTTTCAAACCACCTTTTTTCTACAAGCGCTTGCTTTTTTTGCGCAACATAATCGTGCAAAAAGTGGCAAAAAGAGGTGTTGTGAGCCAGTTCTTCGATCCGTTTTTCAGGCAAAACATGCACAATCAACCAAGGATTGCGCGTCGATGCCCAAAGTTGTGGCGCGACTTGGCTCCAAAGAGCCTCAGCAGCAGCGCTCGACGACCCTTTTAAATCAAGAGCGAGAAAATAAAGAGGCCAAAGCACTTTAGGGAAAAAGGTAAGGGTGCGGTCACCAGCTGACTTCATCATATTTCACACCCCACTTAGCGCGCGCGCATGGTCGGCTATGACACGCTCCTCATTGACTTCAAATGTATGAAGAGTAACGCGACTTGTTTTTGCAGAAATAAGAAACGCGCTGCGCTTGTTTTGCTCATCGTCGAGCACCACCTCAAAATAGGCCAGCTTAGAGCAAAGTGCGCGCCGAATTTCTGGCGAGCCAAACCCAATGCCTCCTGTAAAGACAATGCCGTCGAGGCCCCCGAGAAGAGGGATAAAAGAGCCAATCGCCTTGATAAGGTGGTGGCAAAAAAGGTCAATCGCTTCTTGTGCGCGCGGCGCGTGCTTTTGCTTAACTAACAGCTCTTTCATATCGGCAGTCATTGTTGAAACGCCTAAAAGCCCAGATTCATAGGTGAGTAAATGCTCAATTTGCGCCGCGCTATACCCCTTCTCGAGGATCAGATAAAGGATCACTCCAGGATCAAGATCGCCGCTACGCGTTCCCATCATGACACCACTTAACGGTGAAAATCCCATCGTCATCTCGATGGGTTGCCCTTCTTGAAGTGCGATGACGCTCGACCCACTTCCTAAATGCAGACATATCCAGTTGCCCTGACACCCGTTTAACCGATTGACAATAGCTTCGCAAGCAAGGCCGTGAAAACCACACCGGCTAAGCTCTCCTGTCACATGCTCAGGCAAGGGAAGGAGGTGCGCTATCCGAGGCGTGTTGGTGTAAAAAGCCGAGTCAAAGCACGCGACGTGGACAGCATCGGGAAAACGTTTTTGCGCCGCCTTTAAAATGGCTAACTGGCGCGGCAAATGGAGCGCGGTTTGACCAAGATGACGCTCCATTTCATCGATCAGCGCCGCTGTGACAACTGTATGCTCTTTTCTAGAGGGTCCTTGGTAAACAAGGCGGTGCCCAACAGCGCGAATCGGCATCCCTTGTGCAGCAGTTTCCACACGCGCAAAAACAGGTTCGATCGCCTTGCCTTCTACCAGGTCACGGCATAACACTTTTTCCTTGCCAAAAAGGGCGAATTTCAACGAAGATGATCCACTATTTAAAGAAAGGACTGCGCTCACGTGCCAAACATCCACTGTTGAACTTCTGGCATATCTTCGCCATGCTCTCGAATGTAGCGGTGGTGACGTGTGAGCATCTGATCGCAATGATCGGCACAAGATTTTCCTTGTTTGCCAAGCTGAGGCAAATATTTAATAGCTAACTTTACCAAATGAAATCGACTCATCTCATTAACCGCCACCATATCAAACGGCGTCGTCGTCGTCCCCTCTTCAATATAGCCGCGTACGTGGAAGCGGTGGGGAAAAGGGCGTTGATAGGTGAGTTCGTGAATCACACGTGGATGGCCGTGAAAGGCAAAAATCACATCGTTTTTTGTCCCAAAAAGCGCTTCAAAGGCGCTCTTATCTAAACCGTGAGGGTGAAAATGGCGCGGAAGTAACGTGAGCAAGTCGACGACATTGATCACCCGCATGTTCAGCGCAGGAAAGCGCTTTTTCAATAAATCGACAGCAGCGAGCATTTCGAGGGTTGGCGTGTCGCCAGCTGCTGCAAAAATGATATCGGGGTTGTCTGGACGGACACTTGCCCACTCCCACACAGAAGCGCCGCGGGCGCAGTGCTTTTGGGCGCTATCAATCGTCAACCACTGCGGCATCGGTTGTTTGCCTGCAATCATGAGGTTAATTAAGTTGCGACTGCGCAAGCAGTGATCTGCCACGACGAGGAGCGAGTTTGCATCTGGAGGCAAATAAATACGGGCAATCGAGCTTTTTTTTTGCAGAATCGACTCGATAAAACCGGGCCCTTGGTGGCTGTACCCATTGTGATCTTGGCGCCACGCATGCGAAGTGAGCAAATAATTGAGCGAACTAATCGGCTTTCTCCATGGAAGTTCAAGGCACGCCTTTAACCACTTTCCGTGTTGGTGCACCATCGAGTCGACGATCAGCGCAAAAGCTTCATAACAAGGGAAAAGGCCGTGTCGTCCGGTCAACAAGTACCCTTCGAGCCACCCTTGACACAGGTGCTCACTGAGCACTTCCATCACGCGCCCATCAGCACGCAAATCTTCATCGCTCGTTAATACATGGCCAAGATAGGTCCGTCCTGTTGCTTCAAAGACTGCTTGCAACCGGTTAGAACGCGTTTCATCGGGACAAAACAGGCGAAAATTTTCATTCTTTTTCATCACATCGCGCAACCACGTGCCAAGCTCTTTAGTCGTCTCCCCTTTTGCTTGACCTGGCCGCTTGATTTCAATGGCATAGCGCCGGTAGTCGGGGAGCTTAAGCGCTTTGAGGAGCTTTCCGCCATTGGCATACGCAAGGCGCCCCATCTGCACCTTCTCATCTGGAAGTGCCGCCAAGACCTCAGCATGTGGACACCCTTTCTCATCAAAAAGGCGGTGGGGATCGTAGCTAAGAAGCCACCGCTCTAAAATGGCCAAATGATCAGGGTGGCCTTCAAAATCGGTCACAGGCACTTGGTGCGCGCGAAAAGTTCCTTCGATCTGTTTCCCATCGACTTTACTCGGCCCTGTCCACCCTTTAGGCGTTTGTAAAATAATCAGCGGCCATTTAGCGGGATTGAGCTCTTGTTGGGTCGATGCTCGCTCTCTAATCTTTTGCATCGCGGCGTAAGCGTCATCAAAAGCGCGCCAAAGGGCGGGATGGACTTTCATTGGATCTTCGCCAGACACAAAGAAAACGTCGTACCCATAGCCACTAAATAACTCGACAAGTTGTTTTTTCCCCATCCGTCCCAAAAGGGTGGGACCGGAAATTTTGTAACCGTTCAAATGAAGAATAGGCAAGACAGCGCCATCTTTGATTGGGTGTAAAAACCGGATCGACGGCCAACTTGCCGCTAAAGGGCCCGTTTCGGCTTCTCCATCGCCAACAACGCAGGCAACGAGCAAGTTAGGGTGGTCAAAGGCCGCTCCGAACGCATGAGCGAGCGAATAACCAAGCTCTCCTCCTTCGTGAATCGAGCCGGGAGTCGGTGGGCTCACATGGCTCGGCACGCCACCTGGCCATGAAAACTCCCGCATGAGAATTTCTATCCCCTCTTGATCTCGTTTTAACTCAGGGTAAACAGCTTCCATCGCCCCTTCTAAAAAAACATTCGCGCGGATAGCAGGCCCTCCGTGTCCGGGCCCTGTCACGTAGAGGATCTCTTGCCCCGTATCTTGGATCAAGCGGTTGAGGTGGGCATAAATTAGATTCAAACCAGGTGAAGTTCCCCAATGTCCAAGCACCCTTTTTTTGAGATCGCTGAGCGCAAGTGGCTGTCGCATAAGAGAGTTAGCGCGCAAATAAATTTGCCCTGCTGAAAGATAGTTCGCAGCCCGCCAATAGGAGTGTAAAGAAGCCAACCGTTTATCTAAGATCGCCATCAGGTGCACCAACCTCGTTAACCTCTCTTATTTCTGAAACGCCTTAAAACGGCAAGTTCAAAAGCTTTGCCTCCTTGTATCGAGGTGGGCGGTGGTGGTAGAACATTCTCATCTTCAGCATCTTGCATAAGATAACGCTCCCCTTGCCAACGTAGACCCCATCGTGGATCACGATCGGCTTACCAAAAAATAAATTTTTTAAAATTTAACGACCTTATGATTAAGCTCTTATATTTTTATGCCATTTTATTTTAACTATATTGTAAAGATAAAAAAATAAATTGTTCATCTTGTTGTTTTTCACCGATCATATAGTCTACAATCAGATGATATTG